>NZ_JAMYLA010000014.1:0-141100 GCF_040317725.1 Mesorhizobium sp. M1396
CAAGCCATTTTCCGGCCTCGCTTCTTCACGCTTGACCACAGCACGAAGCAAATGTGTGCGCACGCTAGCCCACAAGGGGAGAAGGCAAAGGCGAACTACTTCGACCGTGAAAACGCCAGCCACAGGCCGCCACCGACCATGAAGCTGCCGCTGATCCTCGACAAAAGCTTGATGCGGCTGGCCGACAGCAGGCGCCCGGCGCGGCCGGCGGCCAGCGCGTAGGTCGAATCCGACATTGCCGCGAAGGTCATGGCGGTGAGGCCCATGGCGGCGATTTGCAGCGAGTAGTTGCCTTGCGGCGAAATGAACTGCGGAAAGAACGCGCCGAAGAAAATCAGCGTCTTGGGGTTGCTGAGCGCCACCAGCAGGCCCTGCAGGAAGAAGCCGCCGCGCGGCTTCCTGGCGGTTCCATCGGCGTTCAGCGTGCCCTTGGAACGGAACATCTGGACGCCCATCCAGATCAGATAGGCGGCACCGACAAGCCGCACCCATTCGAACCAGTGGCCCATGCCCGAAATCAGCGTGTTGAGGCCGATGCCGACGATGGCGATCATCACGGCAAGCCCGGCCTGCGTGCCGGCGACATTGGCGAGACCGGCGCGGGAGCCATGGCGGATGCTGTTGGCGATGATCAGCGTGACCGTCGGGCCGGGCACCAGGATGATGACGATGCAAGCGAGGACATAGGCGGCGTAGAGTTCGAGCGACATGATTTTTCCCTGGGAATGCCGCCGATACGGCGCAGCTGAGGACAATCAATGCATGGCGGCGATAGCGATGCAAGCCGGTGCGCGACGTGCCGCGACACGCCAGTGCATGCGGCTCAGGCGCCCGCCGGCCAGGGCAGCGTTGCCTCGTAGGCCGCCGCCGCCTTCAGCACGCCAAGGTCGCCGCGCGGCCGGCCAATCAGCTGCATGCCCATCGGCCGCCCCTTGTCGTCGAAGCCGACCGGCACGTTGACCGCCGGGCAGCCGCCCAGAGTCGCGGAAGCGGAAACCTGCATCCAGCGGTGGTAGCTGTCCATCGCGCGTCCGGCGATCTCGCGCGGCCAATGCGTGCTTACATCGAAGGGGAAGACCTGCGCGGTCGGCAGCGCGATGAGATCATAGCGGTCGAAGAGCGACAGCAACGTGCGATGCCAGGACGTGCGGATGACCGAGGCGGCGCGGATCCGCGGCGCCGTCAGCCGCATCGCGTTCTCCACTTCCCAGATGGCTTCCGGCTTGAGCAGGCGGCGTTTCGCGGGGTCGTCATAGTGTGTTTTGAGCGCACAGCCGCTGCTGGCTTGGCGCAGCGTCACGAAGGCCTGCCAGAGCGCTTCGAAATCGAAATCCGGCAGCAAGGGTTCGGTCAAGAAGGATGCCTCCGCGAACCGGCCAAGTGCTGCCTCGCACAGGCCGAGAATACCTGTCTCAACCGGCAGATGACCGCCGAGGTCGCCAAACCAGGCGATGCGGCCGCCAGTCGCTTTTGGTGCAAGCCCTTCGAGGAACGAACCCGGTTTCTCATAGGATAATGGCGCGTACGGATGATAACCCGCCTGCACATCGAGCAGCAGTGCCATGTCGGCGACATTGCGGCCCATCGGCCCGTCGACGCCCATCTGCGCATGAAAGACCTCGAGATCCGGTCCGCCGGGAACAAGCCCCTGTGACGGGCGGAAGCCATAGACATTGTTCCAAGCGGCCGGGTTGCGCAGCGAGCCGCCAAAGTCGCTGCCATCGGCGACCGGCACCATGTCGAGCGCCAGCGCCACCGCCGCGCCGCCGCTCGAGCCGCCGGCTGTCAGGGCCGGATCGAAGGCGTTGAGCGTCGGCCCGAAAACGGTGTTGTAGGTGTTGGAGCCAAGCCCGAATTCGGGGACGTTGGTCTTGCCGATAATGATGGCGCCGGCGTCGCGGATGCGCTCGACGAAGAAATCGTCTTCCCGGGGCACGAAATCGGCGAAGATCGGCGAGCCGAAGGAGGTCCTGATGCCTGTGGTCGAGGCGAGGTCCTTGATGGCGATCGGCAGGCCGAAGAGCGGGCCGGCTTCCGCTCGCACCGGATTGGCATCGGCCGCGTCGGCTTCGCGCAGGATGTCGCCGCGGTCGCGCAAGGAGACGATGGCGTTGACCAGCGGGTTGACCGCCTCGATGCGGTCGAGGAATGCCGTGACCACCTCGCGCACGGAAAGTGTCTTCCGGCGGATCGCGTCAGCGAGTTCGATGGCGGACAGGCGGCAGATGTCACCGGCCGGCGTCACGGCATGCTTTGTCCGAGGGCGCAGCATCTCAACGGGTTTCCTGCAACGCCTGGTCGACATCCCGGGCCAGCGGTATCGCCGGCTGGGCGCCTGGCTTGAGGCAAGCCAGGGAACCAGCCGCGCCGGCGCGCGCCAGCGCCTGTTCGAGCGTACGGCCGGACGACAGGCCAGCGGCGAAATAGCCGCAGAACGTATCACCGGCGCCGACCGTGTCGACAGGCGTGATCTTCCGTGCCGGAACGGTGAGGAAATCGGTGGGCGTCGCCGCCATCACGCCGTCGCCGCCGAGCGTGACGACGATGGTGTGGCCGGTCTTCCCGGCAAAGTCGCGCATGCGCGCCGCCCGATCGCGGCCTTGCAGTGACAGAGCTTCGCCATAGAGATCGAATTCAGTCTCATTGGCGACGGCATAGTCCGCCTTGCCGAGAAAGCCGGCTGCTTCGCCCTGGAAGGGTGCTGTGTTGAGCACGGTGATAGCCCCGGCCGATCTTGCCTGGTCGAGGGCGGCTTCGACGGTCGCCAGCGGAATCTCATGCTGCAGCAGCACGACATCGCCCTGTTTGAAAAAGGCCTTGGAGAGATCGCCGGGCACCACAGACGCGTTGGCGCCCGGTATCACGGCGATGATGTTCTCGCCGTCGTCGCCGACCATGATCAGCGCCGTGCCAGTCGAGGCGTGGGTCTCGGCGACGCCGGACAGGTCGACCTTGCCGTCGCGCAGCAGCGCCAGCGCGTCGGCGGCGAAGCTGTCCTTGCCAACCGCGCCCACCATGCGCACCGAGGCGCCGGCGCGCGCGGCGGCCAGCGCCTGGTTGGCGCCCTTGCCGCCGGGCGCGGTGGTGAAGGCCGAGCCGGCCACCGTCTCGCCGGGGCTCGGCAGGCGGTCGACATTGGCGATAAGGTCGAGGTTGATCGAGCCGATGACGATAATCAAGCAAGGCCTCCTGGCAGTACGAATTCAAAGTGTCGGAGCGTCCTCGTTGGTCCGCGCGGGCGCAGGTCGTTTACAGTCGTGCGGGAAGCTAACCTGTACGGCGGCAGCTTGCCAGACCGCGCGACGGGTTTGCCTCGATTTGAGGCATCGTGGCTTATTCACAGCGCACGGTGACCGTGCCCTGATAGGTGCCGGCGGGAAAGATACCGCTCGATTTGGTGGCGGTGAGGTCGACCTGCATGGTGTGGGTGCCGTTGACAACCCGCTGCGGCACACTTCCGTTGATGTCGACCCCCGAGCCATCGAGGCGGAAGACCGAGGCGAAGGTCACGTTGGTGTCGCCGCCGCTCGGTGCGGACGAGAATGCGGCTGGCGCCGGCGCCGAAACGGAATAGCAGTCCAGCAGATTGAGCAAGGAGCACAGCAGCGAGCTTGCCACGACAGTGGCGCTCGCGCTCGATCCGCCTGCCTGTTTGGAACCCAGTATGCCGATGGTGGGATTTGCAGTTATTGTTCCCGACGTCCCGACCATGATGGTGCAGGTGCCAATGATCGCCGCTTGCAGCGGAAAGCAGAAGCCGGCAAGTGCTGCCATCGCAAGCAGCGCGCGGTTATTTCTTCTTCTTTTTCTTGCCATCGCCGGTTCCGGTCCTGATGCTCCAGCCTTCGTTGGCCCATCCGGGTGATGCGGCCGCGGGAGCGCTGGCGGCCACGCTCGCCGTCTGGCCGTCGGCGCCGAGGCCCATCTTGAGGAGTTTCAGTTCCAGCTGCAGGCGGTCGACCTCAAGCTCGTAGAGGCGGCTGCAGTCGATGCGTTTCGGCGTACGCCCGATCGGGATCACCACCCGGCCATAGGTGGCAACGCTGTTGTCCGACTGGCTGTTGCCTCTGATGACGCCGAGATCGACATAGGCGCCGGTGCCGGAGACCGCGGAACGGCAAGTGGTGCCGTCCGCGGCATGGACCTCGTCCTGGCCCTGGGGCAAGGTGACGCCGGGCAGGTTGAAGCCGCTCTCGTTCTGGTTGAGATTATAGACATCCTCAGCCAGAACCGGCGAAATACAAGCCGTCGCAGCCGCGAGCGCGAATGTCAGGATTTGCGGCGCCCAAAGAACTTTCCGCATATCTGTGCCCTTATCTGCGTCTGTTGGTTGGGAAAGGGGATGCTTTCGGTACAGATACGCACTTTACGCTCGGCGGCGCCGTCGAAGGGCACGACCACAAGGACAGGACGGGAAGCCTGGGAAGCCAATTGGAAGGCACTCGGAGAGATCCTGGCGGCTACTGGCTGAAAATCCTGATCGTAGACGTGGATTTCGACCCGGATCTTCCGGTCATAGGGATTGGCGGGGAAAACGCGGACGGCGAAGACGTCGGTGAAGCTGTTGACCTCGCCACGCATCGGCGACATCGACTGGGCCTTGGCGGCAATGGGTGCCAATCCGACGGCCAATGCCGTCGCCAGGATTCGAGCATGTTTCAAGAATCCCTCCTTCGCTACGGCGTCATTCGCAGCGCAGCGTTACCGTTGCCTGATAGTTGCCGGAGGCGAAGCGGTTGCTGCCACCCTTGGTGCCGGCGAGATTGACCGAGACGAGGTCGGCGCCGGGGGTTCCGATGCTGGTGGCCGAGCCAGTCTCAACGATAGAATGCGTGCCCGCGGCGGAGTAGGTCGGTGTCCAGGTCGTCGACGTTACGTCGGCCGAAGGCACCGTCGTCGTGGTGACCGGATCGACGCTGAGTGACACACCTCCGGTTGTCGTCAGCGTCACGGTTCCGGCAGAACCGCCGCTGTTGTGGGAACTGAGGGATTGCAGATCGGGGCTGACCGTCATCGTACCATTGGTGGCAATGACAAGCGTGCAAGTCGGCGTGATCGTGCCATTGAAAATGACATTTTGCGGCGTGGCCAATGCGGTCTGGTCAAAACAGGCAACCAGCAGAACTGCGCCGAAGGCGGCGCGCAACAACGTCATCGAGACCTCCTATCAAGCCGGATCGCCCGAATTAATATGGGTCATCATCACTTTATCGTGGTTAATTTAGAGTTAACTAAAATAATAACTGAAAATAATAAACATGATAACCGGAGGTTGCATTCGGTTGCAAGCAAGCAAAATTAGACAAGAAATCCTAATTATACTTGATAATATCGATATTCACGATACCTGCCCGGCTTCCCAGCCCAGAATGGCGCGCTTGCGGGTCAGGCCCCAGTGATAGCCGGTGAGGTCGCCGGACTTGCCGATGGCGCGGTGGCAGGGCACCACGAAAGAGAGCGGATTGGCGCCGTTGGCGGCACCGACCGCGCGGCTGGCGGATGGCGCGCCGATGCTGGCGGCGATCGACGAATAGGTTCGGGCCTTGCCCATCGGGATCTTGAGCAGCGCCTCCCAGACCCGAACCTGGAAGTCGGTGCCGATCATGACGACATGCAGTGGCTGATCGGAGCGCCACAGCATCGGGTCGAAGATGCGCGCGGCATAGGGGCCTGTAGCAGTCATATCCTCGACATAGATGGCGTTCGGCCAGCGGCTGGACATGTCGGCGAAGGCGGCGCGTTCCTCGCCGGGGTCGCTGAAGGCGAGGCCGGCAAGCCCGCGGTCCGTGGCCATGATCAGGGCAGTGCCGAACGGCGAGGGATGATAGCCGTAGCGGATGGTGAGCCCGGCGCCGCGTGTTTTGTAGTCGCCCGGCGACATCGCCTCATGGGTGACGAACAGGTCATGCAGCCGGCCGGGGCCGGACATACCCAGTTCGAACGAGGTTTCAAGCAGCGGCATGCCCGAATCGAGCAGCCTGCGCGCATGATCCAGTGTTACCGCCTGCAGGAAGGCCTTGGGCGACAGGCCGGCCCAGCGGGTGAAGAGTTTTTGCAGGCCGGTCGGCGTCTCGCCGACCTCCTCGGCCAGTTCTTCGAGGGAAGGCTGATCGCGATAGTCGAGGCTAATCTTCTCGATGGCACGGCGCACGACTTCATAGTCGCTGCCTTGCGGCGTGATGTCCTTTTCGAGGATCGCTGTGTGTGTGCTCATGGAACTGTCTCCTTGAGCCGGAATATCGCCCCTTGGGGCGTCGATCGCCACCCGAAACTTGTCTTCTGGCCGCGCATGCCCAGATAGACTCCGATTTCGAGCCCAGGAGTCGCCCATGGCTGACAAAAAGGCAGATCTCACCGGGGCAAAGGAGACCTTGCTGATGACGCTCTACGGCAAGGCGCTGGAGAGCCGGTTGCCGAATTCGCTGCTCGGGGATCGTTTCGCCGACGAGGCGGTGCGCAAGATCGACTATGATTTCTCCAGGCTCAAGGTCGACGGCAATCTCGGTGTCGGCCTGGCGATCAGGGCAAAGACGCTGGACGTCCGCGTCGAGGACTTTCTCGCCAGAAATCCTGATGCCATCGTGCTGCACCTGGGTTGCGGGCTCGATACGCGCATCTTCCGTGTCGATCCGCCACCAGGCGTGGACTGGTTCGATGTCGACTACCCCGAAGTCATCGAGCTCAGGCGCAAGTTTTACCCTTCCCGGCAGCATTACCATCTGGTCGCCTCGTCGGTGACCGAACCCGGCTGGCTAACTGAAGTGCCCCGCAATCGCCCGGCCATCGTGGTGGCGGAAGGGCTGACGCCATATCTCCCTGCCGATGAAGGGCCACGCCTGTTTGCGCGGCTTGTCTCGCATCTTGCCAGCGGCGAACTGGTGTTCGACGCCTACAGCCATTTCGGCCTGAAGCTGCTTCGTCTCAATCCGACCATCAAGGCGACAGGCGCCGAGGTTCATTGGGCGATCGACGATCCGCACGAACTGGAGCGAGCCGTCCCGAAGCTGCGATTCGTCGAGGACATCTCGGCCTACAAGCCCGAACACGCCGCCCGCATGGGCTGGTCCGCGAAACTGTTCGTTCGCCTTTGGACATACATTCCCGCATTGCGTAAGGTCGGCAGGCTTTTGCGCTATCGGTTCTGAAGCGTCCTCTCTGTTCGGCGCGCTTTCCCGCGAAAACCGCGCTTCACACTTTTCCTGGAATTGCTTCAGCGCGCCTTGGCGATCGCCAGCGCCCGTGAAAAAGCCGTGGCAAAGCTTTCTCGGGAGTCTGGGTCCAGGAAAGATCCGATCGGCACGTTCTGGCCCTGGCCTTCGACCGTCATCCGTGTGATGCCGATCTCGGCATGACGGGCGACCGAAAACCGCGCCCAGAACGGATTGAAGCGATGCGCTTCCGATTTACCGGATGGCGCCGTCTTGCGGATGTCGAGGCTGGTGCGCGAAACCGACACTTCCTCGCGGGCACGGGCGGCCCGATAGTTGACACGGAAGGCGATATAGACGGCGGCCACGTCGAGGCCGAAGAAGCCAAACACCGGCCAGGCACCGCGCGACAGGAAAAACGCGCCTGTCACCAGCCAGCCGAACAGCAGCGCGCTCATCAGGATGAAGAAGCCTGTCCGGCCCAGCGACCGGTGCGGGGTCAGCAGGGCGCGAAAGAATGGTTCGTCGGCCTGAAACGAGGCGTTTGTGTCGCTCATGGCGGGATATTATAGGAGGGAAATGACGAGCCCCAAGTCCAAAGATTCTTCCATCTCCAAAAAAGAGCTGCTGCCCGGCCGGCGTGATGGATCGAACGCCAAGCCGCGCCCGCGGCCGGTGCGGCGCACTTCGCGCTACAGCCCGGCCGAAGTGCACGAGATCTTCCGGCGGTTTTCCGTCCAGAGGCCGGAACCGAAGGGTGAACTCGAACATGTCAACGCCTTCACGCTGCTGGTCGCGGTGGTGCTGTCGGCGCAAGCAACCGATGCCGGTGTCAACAAAGCGACACGGGTGCTGTTCAAGGCCGCCGATACGCCGCGCAAGATGCTGGCGCTGGGCGAAGCCAAGGTCGGCGAGTACATCCGCACCATCGGGCTTTGGCGCAACAAGGCCAAGAATGTCATTGCGCTGTCGCAAGCGCTGATCCGCGACCATGATGGCGAGGTGCCCAACGACCGCGATGAATTGGTCAAGCTGCCGGGCGTCGGGCGCAAGACCGCCAATGTCGTGCTCAACATGGCCTTCGGCCAGCACACGATGGCGGTCGACACCCATATTTTGCGCATCGGCAACCGGCTCGGGCTGGCGCCCGGCAAGACGCCGGAACAGGTCGAGCAGGGGCTGCTCAAGATCATCCCTGATGAATATATGCGCCACGCGCATCACTGGCTGATCCTGCATGGCCGCTATGTCTGCAAGGCGCGCAAACCGGATTGCCCGGCCTGCGTCATCGCCGACATCTGCAAGGCAGAGGTGAAGACGACCGATGTGCCGGCACCACTGGTCGAGCTCGCACCGCTTGAAGCGGCCACCGCCTAAATCAGTAGCCGTAGCCGCGCGCCATCGCCGCCGCGAAGACTGGGATCATCAGGAAGATGAAGGCCTCGGCGCGGATGTAGGTCTTCACCGACGCAAGCTCGGTCGCCGGCACCAGGAACGAGGGATTGGCGCTCGCCTGCCTTTTCCAGGAAATGAAGCGCACCGTCGGGATGATCGACAGCAGCCCGACCATGCCAAACGCCGCCATCTTGGCCCAGAACACCCAGTTGTAGACGTAGAATTCCCAACCCTTGAGGCCATAGAAGACGCGGCCGATGCCAACGATGATGATCAGTGCGGCGATGATACCATAGTGGCGGTCGATGCCGGCGAGCCGCTTGAGCGTGGCAGCGGCCAGATCGCCGCGGATCAGGACGAATTCGGCGCCGATGATGCCCGCCAGTGAAAACACCAGCACATGATGGACAATGGCAAGCACAAGGTCGGTGGTGTCCATGTCGTCCCCTGGGTTTGACGGCACCGGCCCGCACCTGAAAAAGGGTTCGGTTGCAGGTGCTGAATCAGCCTGTCGTGAAAATAACACCGTCGCGCAAAATTCCCATAGCGGCGCCTGGATGATAGGCCGTATCGCCCTGGCCCTTGCACCGCGTCGGCGATTTGCTAAGCGCTGACGATCCGTGCGAGGCAGATCTCATGAACAATCCACAAACGACCGGCGCTCCTGTCATCGAGACGAAGCGAACCACCCTGCGGGCACACCGGCTGGGCGATTTCGACACCTATGCCGCGATGTGGACCGATCCGGTCGTCACCCGTTTCATCGGCGGCAAGCCGCGCACGCGTGAAGAGAGCTGGATGCGCTTCCTGCGTCACGCCGGCCTGTGGTCGCTGCTCGGCTATGGTTTCTGGGCGATCGAGGAGAAGGCTACGGGCCGTTTCATCGGCGAAGCCGGCTTTCACGATCTGAAGCGCGATATGGAGCCGTCGATCGAAGGCATTCCCGAGGCCGGCTGGGCGCTGGTTCCAACTGTTCACGGAGCAGGCTTCGCCACCGAGGTGGTAGGCCGCGTGCTCGCATGGAGCGACGAGGCGTTCGGGCGGGCGAAGACCGTCTGCATCATTGATCCGGAAAACGCCGCTTCGCTGAGGGTCGCGGCGAAGTGCGGTTACCGGGAAGTGGTGCAGATCACCTACCATGATACCCCGACCATCCTGCTGGCGCGGTGACCCTAGCGCCAGATCCAGATCTCCGGTCGAATCGATCTGAGATCTAAATCCGCCTCTAAATCAAAGGGATAGACCATGATGTCGTCCGAAAAGCCGCTTCGCACTTTTCGGCATCATGCTCTAGGCGGCGTGATCGACTGGACTTACCCGCTCTGCTAGCATCGATCATAGTGCGAAGGGGGATGATCGATGCGTGCATTCAAGACGATAGCCATGGCGTTTTTCTGGGCGGGGTTTGTTCTCGCGCTGACATTGCGGTTGGCCGCTGCCGACGCGACGGTGCCGACCGCCGATATCGAGGGCGCCGCCGACAACCATCTCGCCAAGCGCTACGAAGGCTCATTCATCGTCTCCTATGAGAAACTGGCCTTCACCGATTTCAGCGTGCCGCTGTCGCCGCTGAAGCCGAGCGCCGACCCGGACGCGCGTGATGCTATGAACAACCGTGTCTTCGCACCCGACAAGAAGGCCGAGGTCGAGGGCGCCTTGACCCGCATTGCCTATGTGCTGCCGGCCGAGCGCTCGCCGCTCGAAGTGCTGCGCAACTATCAGGATGTGATTGCGGCGGCCGGCGGCGAAACCTTGTTCGAATGCAAGAAGGAGGAATGCGGCGGTGCCGCTGACCGTTCGTCGAGTGGTGGCGGCGGCGATATGAGCCTGACGATGTATTCCTTCCATGAGAGCGATTTGAAGGACGCGGCATTCTCCAATGGCGCCTGCGCGCTGACCTCCGGCATCAACGACCAGCGCTATTTCTCGGCCAAGGTGCCGCAGGACGGTGGCGACGCCTATGTGACCGTGCAGACCTATTCGATGACCGACGATCTCTACTGCAAGGAGCTCAACGGCCGCACCGTTGCCATCGTCCAGGTGCTGGAACCCAAGGCGCGCGACAAGAAGATGGTGGTCGTCGAGGCAGCCAAGATGGCGGATTCGCTCTCGGCCACCGGCAGCATTTCGCTCTACGGCATCTTCTTCGACACCGACAAGGCCGACATCAAGCCGGAGTCGGAACCGACGCTGAAGGAAATTTCGACGCTGCTGGCCAACGACCCGAAGATGGCGGTGATCGTCGTCGGCCACACCGACAATCGGGGCGCCTTCGACTACAATCTCGACCTGTCGTCGCGACGAGCGCAATCGGTCAAGGCGGCACTTGTGTCGAAATACGGCATCGACGGGGGGCGGCTGACCGCTGCCGGCGCCGGCATGATGGCGCCTGTCGCCAGCAATGACGATGACGCGGGCCGCGCCAAGAACCGCCGTGTGGTTCTGGTCAAGCTGAACTGAGCGAGCCTTCCCAACGAGGACGCATTCTAGCTGGCCTTGCGGCGCAGCTTCTGCGCCGGATCGCCCCATGAATCGGTGACGGTGTCTGCGACCGGCGCGACGCCTTGGCAGAGCAATACCGTTGAAGCGTCAAATGGCCGAGGCTTCGCGATCGCATAGCCCTGGGCATAATCGACGCCGATCTTTTTCAGTGCGGCAATGATGCCGTCGCTTTCGACGAACTCAGCAATGGTGCGCTTGCCCGTGACCTTGCCGATGTGATGGATCATCTCGACCATGGCGTGGTCGATTCGGTCTTCCAGCATATCCTTGACGAAGCTGCCGTCGATCTTGAGGTAGTCGACCTGCAGGTGCTTCAGATAGGCGAAGGACGACATGCCGGAGCCGAAATCGTCGAGCGCGAAGCGGCAGCCCAGGCCGTGCAGATCGGCGATGAACCGCATGGCATTGTTGAGATTGGCAATGGCGCTGGTTTCGGTGATCTCCAGGCAGATCATGGCGGGCGAAATGCGATGGGCGAGGAATTGCTCGCGCAGGAAGCACAGGAATGTCTCGTCACCGAAAGTGGCACCGGAAAGATTGATGGCGCAGGTGGAGATCGGAGCCGTGCGCGGATCGGCCTGCCGCGCGGCCAGGATGGCGAACGTGTTGCGGACCACCCAGCGGTCGATCGACGGCATCAGGCCGTAACGCTCTGCCGCGGGAATGAAGCTTTGCGGAGTGACGAAGCCGCCGTCTTCGTCGGTCAGCCGCAACAGGATCTCGATATGTGCACCTGCCTCGGCGTCGTCGTCGTTGAGTGGCCAGATTTCCTGGGCATGAAGCCTGAAGCGGTTTTCTTCGAGGGCGGCGTGCAGGCGTTGCACCCAGGCCATCTCGCCGAAGCGCTCCTGCAAGGCCATGTCGCCATCGCTGTGGATCTGGACGCGGTTGCGGCCCTTTTCCTTGGCCATGTAACAGGCGACGTCGGCGGCCCTGAGCGTTTCCTCGATCGTCACTTGCGCATCGGCGATCTGCACCATGCCGATGCTGACGCTGGTGTTGAAGGGTCTGCCGTCCCAGGCGAAATGCAGGTCTTGCACGGCGGCGCGCAACCGTTCGGCGATGTCGGCCGCACTGTCGGCATCGCAGTCGACGAGCAGCACGCCGAACTCGTCGCCGCCCAGCCGGGCCAGCACATCGCCTGGCCGCAATTCATTGGTCAGCAGCGCTGAAATCCGGCGCAGCAGCTGGTCGCCCGCGGCATGGCCGCAGGTGTCATTGACCAGCTTGAACTGGTCGAGGTCGAGATACATCAGCGCGTGCTGGCGGGGCTGGTCAGCCAAGTCCGCGATCGTTCTTTCCAGCTGGCTTTCGAAGTCGCGCCGGTTGGCCAGTCCGGTCAACGCATCATGCGATGCCTGCCATGTGAGCCGTTCGATATAGTCCTCTTCGCGCGTCATGTCGTGGAAGGCGAGCACCGCGCCGACGACGTGACCGGAAACGAGCAGCGGCGCGCCGGTCACCGCGACGGGAACAACCGAGCCGTCCGGCCGCTGCAGCAATTGCGGACGCGCGCTGGAACGGCGCGGCTCACCGGCCCGCAGGCGCCCGATCAGCCTGATATCCTCGTCGCTGGTGTCCTTGTCCACAAGGCGAAATAACGACTCGATCGGCTTGCCCCTGGCGACACCGAGCGGACATGCCAGCAATCTTTCGGCGACCGCGTTCATGTAGTCCAGCCGTCCGTCGGCGCCGGTGCTGATCACGGCCTGTCCGATCGAAGCCAGGGTGATCTGCGCGCGCTCACGCTCGGCATTGAGCGCCAACTGGAACGCCTGACGCTGCGCCAGGAGTTTGCGCGTCCGCCACACGGCAAGCAGGATCAGCAAGGCGGCGGTGACAAGATTGGCAAAGGTAAGCAGCATCTTGATGAAGCGCGACCCCTCACCGAGGCTGTCCGAGAAGGCCTTGGAAAGCGGGTTGATCCGATGATCGATCTGATGGATCTCCGCCTTCCAGGCGCTGATCTCGGCCGCTGATGCCGGCCCTTTGCCCAGCGTCTCGTGCATAGCGTCGCCGAGCCGCTGGATGGCGAGGATCATGGTATCGGCAGCCGTCCAGTGCCGGATGGCGGCATCGAGATAGCTGAAGCCGCGGAAATTCTGGAACAGCCAGATCATCCCCGTCACGTCGTCGGGATGGTTTCCGCCCCGCAGGAAGCCGGTGCGCGCCGCGTTGGTGTCGGGTTCGGGCTGCTCAAGCGCCAGGCGTGCCGAACGATCGGCCAGCGGAACGGCGATCGCCCCACGATACTCGCTGAAGAATTCCTCGTTGCCGGTGCCGGCATAGAGGCTGAGAAAATAGATGGCGTGTTTCTGTCCCTTGGACCACTGGCTTTCGCCACCGACATAGGCGCGAACCGCCGACAGCGTGTAGAGGCTGAGGCTGGCAACCAGCGCCTGAACAAGGACGACGGCGATGAAAGGCCAGACGAGCCCGAGAAGACGGGGGCTTGCGTACATCGATGACAGCTTCATCGAATTTCCATGGATTTGCCATGATCCCTGTCAGCACGTCTGTCCGATTGTTTATTCGTCGGTTGAGACTGCGTTCGCCCTCATGTCGCTCAGCTGGCGACAACGGTCCGGTTATCATGGGGCGCTTAACGGCGAATAAAGACTTCAACTATTTGCCGAGCGATTCTTGTAGTGCACGGCTGAATATTACGCAGCGTCACGCTACTGCTTCAAATTGAATCGGATTGTATTCAGAACTCAGGGAGCGGATTGGTGCCAGGACTCCGCCGCGAGGCTCGCCCCGGCGCCGCAGCTCTATGCCGGCATTTTGCTGTTCGCCACGGTCGGGCACCTATGGCATTTCGCAATCGCCCATCGACCTCGTCATACTCTATCTGCTTGGGGGCCGCCGGCTTCCTGATGCGGCGCTTCGATTTTCCGACCGCGCCCGTCATCATCGGCATGACCCTGGGGCCACTCGCCGAAACCCAGTTCCGCCGGGCGATGACCATCTCGAATGGCGATTGGTCGGTGTTTTACACCCACAAGCTTTCGCTGACGCTGCTGAGGCTCGCCTTCACCGTCATCTATGGCGAACTCGGCTTTCCGCCGCCGCTGACGCGCGGGCTTTTCGTTCTGTCGCGCTCGGTCGGCATCCTGGCGCATGCCTGGGAGCAGTCGCAGCAAACCGAGCGGAACAAGGGGCCGCTGCCGCGCGAGTGGTTGTGGGCCTATACCGGCACGCCGGCGCGACCGTTTCCCGAAGGGGATGACACCGGCGAGTGAGGCCTGACCCTAGTCTGGAGTGACCGGCGCAGGCTGGGGGAGATTCAAGGTCTTCACCAATGTCGAAAGTTCGGGCTCATCGATGAGCATGGCCGCGTCGGCCGGCGCCAGCCAGGCCCGTTGGCGTCGTTTGGCTTCCTGCCAGTCGGCCAGTTCCTCGGTCACCTCAAGCAAATAGACGATGACGTCGACGCGGACAAAGCGGTTGGCCAGCCGTTTCCAGTAGGAATAAGTGCCCGCCGGCTGCTTCAGTGTCTTGCCGAGCACGCCGGCTTCCTCCTGCGCCTCGATGGTGGCCGCCTTGCGTCCGCTCTTGCCCGTCATCGGCCATCCCTTGGGGACGATGAAACGTCTGGTGGTTCGCGACGTCACCAGCATCACCTCGATATCGCCGCGCGCGTTCAGCCGAAAGGGAATAGCCGCCACCTGGCGGATCCTCTCGCCCTTCTTTGCCTTGCGTACGGCCTTTTTCTTGGTGGCTGCCATTTCGTCGATCCAGTCGATGCAATGCCGCATAGCGCGACAAGGCATCGTTGCAAAACCAAAACTTTCGCGTGTGCCGAAAGGCACCCCGAATACATAAGTCGGCTAAATAAATGAAAAACGCCTGGATGTCAGCGGCAATTGCTCACGGCGGTGGTGCCGATTATCTGCGTCTGGCAGCCTGGCTTGAGTTGCTGCATGACTGTCGGCGGCTGCCGAACGATCTGACGGTCCTGGGCACGATACTGCTGCTGTTGCTGCTGGTATTGCTGCCGCTGAACCCTGTTTTGCAGGATTTGCAGGTCGTTCTGCCGGATCAGCGCGTTGTCGCCGGTGGCGGAATTGAGGGCTTGCGCGGAAGTGGGCAGGCGAGCGCCCACCAGCATTGCCGTGGCCACCATTGCCGATGTGAAAATCGTTGATGGTCGAAGCGCCGACATTCGCTCATTCCCGCGTCATGAATCCTGCTCTCAATATAGGGGCGTCTGTCCGGCCGTGCCATATCCAAGCGTTGATCGAAACGAAATCGGCCTGTCGACCGCCGAATAGCGGCGGCCTAGAATCTGCCTGGCAACCCCGCATTGAACTTGACGGAAGCCGTCGATTCGCCGCTCTATCGGGTCGGCGCCGGCCTTGAGCCGAACGGCGTCAACGGCGTCGGCATGTCCATCAGGTATAATGGCGCCTTCGGCGAAACATTAAACGGAACGCGATCAGCGCGTCTCTCAAGGTCAGCTTCCAGCTGGCCCAAGGCAGAGCCGGGCGGGAGGGATCTTTATGAGGAAGTACGCGTATCTGGTGGCGATGCTGGGTGTTGCCTGCACCATCGGCGTGCCGGCCGTGGCGGCGCAGACCAAGGGCGACAAGGTCACGGCGCCGCCCGCCGCCGCCGATGCGCCGCAGCTACCTGGTGGCGCGTCGGCACTGTCCGAAACCCATGGCGATTGGACGGTCAATTGCCAGATATCAGGCACGACCAAGACCTGCAGCCTGTCGCATCAGCAATTCAACAAGCAAAGCAACCAGCGCCTGCTGGCGATCGAGTTGTCGAGCAAGACCGGCGAGGATGCCACGGGAACGCTTGCGCTGCCGTTCGGCCTGGGGTTGGCCAAGGGGGTCAGCCTGACCATCGACGATCAGAAACTGGACGGCAGCCTGGCATTCAACACCTGCCAGGTCGTCGGCTGTCTGGTGCCGGTGGCGTTCGATGCGACTGTCACGCCGCTGCTGAAGTCAGGTACCACCCTGAAGATCGACGCCTTCGCGGCCGACACCGGACAAGCGGTGAGCTTTTCCATTCCGCTCAACGGCTTCGCTGGCGCGCTTGCCCGAACCGCGGAGCTTTTGACCAATTGACCGCAGACGTCATGCAGGGCCGCGAACTTAAAGCGCGCCGACTGATGCCGTGTCGCGGCACGGGCGGTGCATCACCGCAGCGAACGTGACGGCAGGAGGTCTTTGCGTCGGCTCAAACGACGATCGTTTTCAACTGTTCCGCGATCAGGGCGGCGAGCCGCGCCGCCACCTCGTCCTTGCTCATCTCGGGCCACTCCTCGACGCCGGCCTTCGACACGATCCGCACCCGATTGCGATCGCCGCCCATCACGCCCGAATGACCGACGCCGCTTTCCTGGGACACGTCGTTGGCAACGATGAAATCGGCGCCCTTCTTCCGGAGCTTGGCCTCGGCGTTGCGCAAGAGATCCTGTGTCTCGGCGGCGAAGCCGATCACCAGGCCGGGTCGCTGGCTGTGATGGCCAATCCCGGCGAGAATGTCGGGGTTCTCGACCATGCGCAGCACCGGCGGCCCTTCGCCCGCGACCTTCTTGATCTTCTCACCGGCCGAATTTTCGCTGCGCCAGTCGGCAACGGCGGCGACGAACACCGCCGCGTCGGCGGGCAAAAGCTGTTCGACCGCATCGCGCATCTCTTGCGCACGTTCGACATGGATGGTCTTCACCCCGGCGGGATCGGCAATGCCGACCGGGCCGGAGACGAGACGCACATCGGCGCCGAGTCTCGCTAGTGCCGCGGCGATGGCATGGCCCTGCTTGCCGGACGAACGGTTGGCGATATAGCGCACCGGGTCGATCGGCTCATGCGTCGGGCCGGAGGTGACGATGATCTTGCGCCCCGATAGCGGCTTGGGACCGACATCGAGCAGCGCCTCGATGGCGGCGACGATCTCCAGCGGCTCGGCCATGCGGCCTTCGCCCGCCTCATTGCTTTCGGCCATCTCGCCCTTGGCCGGGCCTACAAAGGCAATGCCGTCCTTCCGTAGCGCCGCACGGTTGCGGCGGGTGGCCGGATGCGCCCACATCTTGGGGTTCATGGCAGGCGCCATCAACACCGGCTTGTCGGTGGCGATGAGCACGGTGGAGGCAAGATCGTTGGCGTGGCCATTGGCAAGCTTGGCCATCAGGTCGGCGGTGGCGGGCGCCACCACCAGAAGGTCGGCCTCGCGCGACAACCTGATATGACCGACATCGTGCTCGTCCTGGCGGTCGAACAGGTCGGTGAAGACATGGTCGGCCGAGAGCGCGCCGACCGATAGCGTGGTGACGAATTCCTGCGCGGCCGATGTCATCACCACCCGAACGGCAGCCCCGCGCTCGCGCAGCCGGCGGATGAGATCGAGCGCCTTGTAGGCGGCAATGCCGCCACCGATGATGAGCAGGATGCGCTTGCCGGAGAGGCCGCGCGACAGCCTCTTGCCTGCCGGGGCGGTAGCCGGGGTCGCCGCGCCGTGCACGCTGGTCAACTCGCGCAGCGTTTTCTCGATCTGGTCGATGCGGCCCACTGGGCCGATCTGCCCGTCAACGGCGGCCCGGATCATGACCCGCGCCTGCTCTTCCATGGAGCGGTCGTTCTCCGCCGCCAATCGGCGCAGCAACTCCTTGACCTCATCGTCAAGGTTGCGGATTGTAATGCTGGCCATGTGATTGCACTCGGATGGGATTGTCGAGTGCAATGATAGCAATGCAATCAAATTGCCGCAAGTTGCGGACTCCGAGTCTGAAGCGGCTGGAATGTTAGACGATCTTCCAGGCGATATAGACCAGCGTCAGTGCGACCACCCACAGGGCCAGGCGGCCGGAGCGGCTGTAATGCGCCTCGGCCTTGCCTATGGCGCGCGCGGTGGTCTCGTCGAAGCGCAGGCCGTGCTCGGCCATTAGGTCGATCTCGCGTGACAGCCGATCGGTGCGCGCCGCAAGCTCGGGCGCCTGGCGGGCCAGTGTCAGCAGCGCCTTGGCGCCGTCGCGCGCGTCGAGCATCATGCCACGTGGGCCAAGGTTACCGGCGATCCAGCCGCTTACCACCGGCTCGGCCGTCTTCCACATGTTGAAAGCCGGGTCGAGCGTGCGCGCGACGCCCTCGACCACCACCATGGTCTTCTGCAGCAGGATCAGTTCTGGCCGGGTGGCCATGTCGAACAGTTCGGTTACCTCGAACAGCAGCGTCAAAAGCTTGGCCATCGAAATGGTCTCGGCCGGCTGGCCGTGGATCGGCTCACCGATCGCCCGGATCGCTTGCGCGAAGGCCGCGACATTGTGCTGGCGCGGCACGTAGCCAGCCTCGAAATGCACCTCGGCGACACGCAGATAGTCGCGCACGATGAAGCCGTAGAGGATTTCGGCGAGGAAACGGCGCTCCTTCTTGCCGAGACGTCCGGCAATGCCGAGATCGACGGCGACGATGGTGCCGTTTGCCTCGACGAAGAGGTTGCCCGGATGCATATCGGCATGGAAGAAGCCGTCACGCAGCGTGTGACGCAGGAACGACTGGATGAGGTTGGCGGCGATCGTCTTCAGATCGTGGCCGGCGGTTTCCAGGCCGGCAATGTCGTTCATCTTGACGCCGTCGACCCATTCCATGGTCAGCACGTCACGGCCGGTGCGCTCCCAATCGACGGATGGTACGCGGAAGCCGGGATCATCCTTGGTGTTCTCGCCGAGTTCCGAAAGCGCCGCCGCCTCGAGGCGAAGATCCATCTCGATTTTGGTGGTCTGCGCCAGCGTCTCGGTGACCTCGACCGGCCGCAGACGACGGGACGACGGAATGTATTTTTCCTGCAGGCGAGCGGCGAGGAAATAGCTTTCGAGATCCTGGAAGAAGCGGCGGCGCACTCCCGGCCGAATCACCTTGACCGCCACCTTGATGGCAACGCCGTTGTGGATCGCGTCGGCGGCATGGACCTGGGCGATGGAGGCGGCAGCGACCGGGTCGCCAAACTGCGAATAGAGATCGCCGATCTTGCGCCCGAGCGAAGCTTCGATCGCCGCAACCGCCTCGATCTTCGGGAAGGTGTGCATCTTGTCCTGCAACATGGCGAGATCAAGCGCCATGTCGTTGCCGACGACGTCGGGCCGCGTCGCCAGGAACTGGCCGAGCTTGACATAGGAGGGACCGAGCCGGACGACCGCCTTGGCCAGCCGGTCGCTGCGCTCATAGGCAAGCGCGCGGCGGCGGGTGAACAGCCGTGCCAGCCGCCAGCCAAATTTCGGCAGGCCGGACAGTTCGTCGCCTGGCAAGGCGGCAACGACGCCCTCGCGCATAAGCACCCAGCCGGCGCGCATAAGCCGAAATCCAGCGCTGGCGGTGCTCATGGCCGCGCCCGTTCTGCCGGCTCTTCGAACCGGCATAGCGCATGTCGAACGTGAAAAATGCCCCCCGGCCTCAAAGCTTCCAGCCCGAATGAAGCGCGGCAATACCGCCGGAATAGTTGCGGAAGGAAACGCGATCGAAGCCGGCGCGGGAAATCATCGTCGCGAAATTCTGCTGGTTGGGAAACCTTGCGATCGATTCGACCAGATAGGAATAGGGCTCGCCGTCGCCGGTCACCATCTTGCCTATCTTCGGAATGGCGTTGAACGACCAGGCTTCGTAGACCTTATCGAGCAGCGGCATCTCGACCTCGGAAAATTCAAGGCACAGGAAGCGCCCTCCCGGCTTCAACACGCGGAACGCTTCACCGAGTGCGACATCGATGCGCGGCACGTTGCGGATGCCGAAAGCGATGGTGTAGGCGTCGAATGTGGCGTCGGGAAAGGGCAGTTCCTCGGCATTGGCCTCGACGAAATCGGTATTGCCGGACAGGCCTATCTTTTCGGCCCGGTCGCGACCGACGGCCAGCATCGAGCCATTGATGTCGAGCACCGTGGCATGGGCATTGCCGTGGCTGGCATCGACGATGCGAAAGGCGATGTCGCCGGTGCCGCCGGCAACGTCGAGCACCCGCCAGCCGATCCTTTTTGGAGGATTGAGCCATGTCACCATGGCATCCTTCCACAGCCGGTGCAGGCCGGCCGACATCAGATCGTTCATCAGGTCGTAGCGGTAGGCCACCTTGTGGAAAACATCGTTGACCAGGGACTGCTTGTCGCCAGCCCCAACACGCTTGAAACCATAAGAGGTTTCCATGCCGCTCGCGGCCGTGGTTCTCTCAACTGACATTTTTTTGATCCGTCATAAAACCGGCGGGACCATAGCCGATCGATGGTGCGGGCGCTATTGTTTAAGGCGCGGTGTTCGGCCGCGCTTCCAGGTGGCGGTTTTCAAGACCTGGACTGACCGACGGGATGATTGAATGCCTTTGAAAGCGGAACTGCACTGCCACATCGAAGGGGCAGCGGCGCCTGAACTCGTCATCCGCCAGGCGCAGAAATACGGCAAGGACACCTCGCCCTATATCCAGAACGGTTCGTTCGTCTGGCACGATTTCACCTCCTTCCTCGCGGCTTACGACTTTTCCTCCGATCTGTTCCGGACCGAGGAGGACTATGCGCGGCTGGCCGATCATTATCTGACCAGCCTTGCCCGCGATGGGGCTATCTATTCCGAGATATTCACTTCGCCGGACCACGCCAGGAAGGCCGGGCTTTCGCCCAAGGCCTATACCGATGCGCTTGGCGAAGGCATGGCGCGCGCCAAGGCCAAGACCGGCATCGAGGGCCGCATGATCGTTACCGGCGTGCGCCATGTCGGCGTCGAGTCGATCGAGCAGGCGGCGCGTTTCGCGGCGCGCTGCGGGCACCCGCTGGTCACCGGTTTCGGCGTCGCCGGCGATGAGCGCATCGGCGAGATGGAAGACTATGTCAGGGCTTTCGAGATCGCCCGCGAGGCCGGGCTCGGCATCACCATCCATGCCGGCGAACTGACAGGCTGGGAGACCGTCCAGGCGGCGCTCGACCACATCCGTCCGTCCCGCATCGGCCATGGCGTGCGTGCCATCGAGAACCCGGACCTTGTTCGGCGCATCGCCGACGAGGGCGTCGTGCTGGAATGTTGCCCCGGCTCCAACATCGCGCTCAAGGTGTTCGACAGTTTTGCCGACCATCCGTTTCCGGCCCTGCAGACGGCTGGCTGCAAGGTGACGCTCAATTCCGACGATCCGCCTTATTTCTGGACCTCGCTGAAGCGCGAATACGACATCGCCGCCGAGCATTTCGCGATGAACGAAAAGGCGCTGGTCGCCGTGACCCGGACCGCCATCGAAGCCGCTTTCGTCGACAAAAAGACCAAGTCAGCACTTCTTGCCCGGTTGAACAGCGCGGCACGCTGATTTCTGCCGACAAAGCTGTGGTCGGGTCGGGCTAGGCGGTTCCTTGGCCGCCGCATTGTCGCTAGGGTTCGCTCAAGCAGCTTGGAGCGCGGCGCGTCCGAAAGGACCATGCGCACTTTCGGTCGCAGGCATCAGGAGAACACCATGAAGGGCGTCACCGTCATCGACCATCCGCTTGTCCAGCACAAGCTGACCATCATGCGCAAGAAGGAGACCTCGACGGCCGGCTTCCGCCGGCTGCTGCGCGAAATATCGCTGCTGCTTGGCTACGAGGTCACCCGCAACCTCGAACTGACGACGACGACGATCGAAACGCCGATGGAAACCATGGAGGCGCCGACGCTGGAGGGCAAGAAGCTGGTCTTCGCCTCGGTGCTGCGCGCCGGCAACGGCTTGCTGGAAGGCCTGCTCGACCTGGTGCCGGCGGCCCGCGTCGCCCATGTCGGTCTCTACCGCGATCACGAAACACTGGAAGCGGTGGAATATTTCTTCAAGGCGCCGAGCGACCTCGCCGACCGTCTGGTGATCGTCGTCGATCCGATGCTGGCGACCGCCAATTCGGCGATCGCGGCGATCGACAAGCTGAAGGAGCGCGGCGCCACCAACATCCGTTTCCTTTGCCTGCTGGCAGCGCCCGAAGGCATCGAGCGCTTCACCAAGGCGCATCCGGACGTTCCCGTCTTCACGGCATCCATCGACCGCCAGCTCAACGAGAAGGGCTACATCATGCCCGGCCTCGGCGATGCCGGCGACCGCATGTACGGGACCAAATAGTACCAGGCAAAGTTGCCTGGTACTATTTACCGAATATTTACGCAAAGGCGCGGTTTTGGCGCCCGTTAAAGCGGCAAACACCATCCGGGCTTAAGGATCGGCCCTCAACTACAGCGCCGCGCGTCCATTCGGACGCGCAAAGGACGCTGTAGCGCTTTGATTTTGCGCATGATCCTTTCCGAAAATCGATCCCGATTTTCGGGGTCATGCGGCGAGGCCGATCCATGCTGCGCAAACTTCTCATCCTTGGCGTTTTCGCCGGCACGTCGGCATCGATACCGATTGTGTATCAGTCGAATCCGCAATTCGTTGAAAACCTGCTGAAATCCACGGTGACGAGCAAACAAGCGGTCGAAGCCCAATCCGACGTCAATTTGGCATCGGTCCCCGACAAGCCGGTGGCGCCGCTGCCGATGGGCCGCAAGGTCGTCGTTGCGGCAGACGAGCGCGGACACTTCTCGTCGGCCTTCAAACTCAACGGACGTCAGATCGACGGCATGATCGACACCGGCGCCACACTGGTCGCCATCAACATTTCAACGGCGCGCAAGATCGGCCTGTCGCTGAACCCTTCCGACTTCAGTCACGAGGTCAGCACCGCCAACGGCACCATCAAGGCAGCCGTGGCAATGATCGGCCGCCTGCAGATCGGCAACATCACGGTCAACGACGTCCAGACCATCGTGCTCGAAGATAGGGCGCTGCGCACCAATCTGATCGGCATGAGTTTCCTTAATCGGCTCGATAAATACCAGGTCGAGGACGGCACGCTGCTGCTCGTTCAGTAAAGTCCTATTCGTTTTCCGCAATTCCCAAGGGAAAGCGCTATGCGCTTTTCCCGGGAAAACCGTTACACATTTTTCCTGGAATTGCTCAGCCGCGCGGCAGGATCCGCCGGATGACCGACTTGTCGGCGGCCGGCTTCGAAGCGCCGACCGTATAGGCCGAAAGCACGGCGGCGGCGGCAGCCTCGGCATTGGCCGATGAGCGGGCATGGACCAGCGCCAGCGGCTCGCCGACCCTGACCTCCGCGCCGATAGGCAACAGCCTGGTGATGCCGACCGCAGGGTCGACCTTGTCGTCCGGCCGCGTGCGTCCGCCTCCCAGGCTAACCACGGCGAGCCCAATGTCTCGGGTGGCGATGCCGGTGACGAAGCCGTTTTCGGTCGCCCTG
Source organism: Mesorhizobium sp. M1396 (assembly GCF_040317725.1). Taxonomy (NCBI): domain Bacteria; kingdom Pseudomonadati; phylum Pseudomonadota; class Alphaproteobacteria; order Hyphomicrobiales; family Phyllobacteriaceae; genus Mesorhizobium; species Mesorhizobium sp. M1396. The sequence continues at coordinate 23,281 of NZ_JAMYLA010000014.1, forward strand.
ACGGCAAATTCGGTCGCCGCCACTGGCAGATATTTTTCCGGCTTCTCGATGAAATCGGCCGGACCCCCAAGCGCGGCCACCATGCGCGAGAAGGTGGCGGCGGCGCGGCCGCTGGCGAGCGTCTCGGTGGCGCGCCGCATGCCATCCTGGTTGGACGACACCAGTCCCGCCGACTGCAGCATTTCGGCGGCCAGCGCCAGCGTCACGTCCTCCAGCCGATGGTCGCGAAACCGGCCAGTGAGGAAATCGACGGCATTGCGCACCTCGACGGCGTTGCCGGCGGCCGATGCCAGCGGCTCGTTCATGCCGGTGATCAACGCCGAGGCCTTCAGCCCGGCACCATTGGCGATCTCGACCAGGCTGTTGGCGAGTGCGGTTGCGTCGCGCGACTTCTCCATGAAGGCGCCGTTGCCGACCTTGACATCGAGCACCAGCGATTGCAGCCCGGCAGCCAGCTTCTTCGACAGGATCGAGGCGGTGATCAGCGGCACCGATTCGACGGTTCCGGTGACGTCGCGGATCGCATAGAGCCGTCGATCGGCGGGCGCGAGGTCGGCGGTCTGGCCGATGATGGCGCAGCCGGTTTCAAGAACGGCCTTGCGAAACAGCGCGATATCGGGCTGGCTCACATAGCCGGGGATCGCATCCATCTTGTCCAGCGTGCCGCCGGTGTGGCCAAGGCCACGGCCTGATATCATCGGCACATAGGCGCCACAGGCGGCGACGATCGGCGCCAGCATGAGCGAGACATTGTCGCCGACCCCGCCGGTCGAATGCTTGTCGGTGACCGGACCGGGCAGGTCCGACCAGTTGAGCACGTCACCGGAATCGCGCATCGCGAGCGTCAGCGCCACCGCCTCGTCGCGGCTCATGCCGTTGAAGAACACCGCCATGGCGAAGGCACCGACCTGACCGTCCGAAACGGCCCCATCGGTCACGCCCTCGACGAAGCCGGCGATCTCCTGCTCCGACAGCCTCAGGCCGTCGCGCTTGCGGCGGATGATTTCCTGCGGAAGCATCAGCTCTCCAGCAGTCCGTCGCGGAACACGCGCTGCAGGATGGTTGCCAGCCGCGCGCCGCCTATCGGTGCCATGTCCTTGGTCTCCTGGTGCGAAAGCTCGGCACCGGTCATGCCGGCCGCCAGATTGGTGATGACCGAACAGGCGGCGACGCGCAGCCCGAGGAAACGGGCGAGAATGACCTCCGGTACGGTCGACATGCCGACCGCGTTGGCGCCCATGATGCGCGCCATGCGGATTTCAGCGGGTGTTTCGAAGCACGGCCCCGAGAACCACATGTAGACGCCCTTGTGCAGCGCGGTGCCGGTCGCTTTCGCCGCCCGTTCGATCGCCTTGCGGATGCCGGCATCATAGGCTTCGGTGAGACCAACGAAGCGGCGGTCGCTGGGCTCCCCGATGAGTGGGTTGGTGCCCGAGAAATTGATGTGGTCCGATATCAGCATCACCGAGCCCGGCGGCATATCCGGATCGACCGAGCCGGCTGCATTGGTGAGGATCAGTTTCGTGATGCCGATGCCGGCAAGCACCTCCAGCACCGGACGCATCGCCGCAGCAACGCCGTGCTCATAGTAGTGGGCGCGGCCCGACAGCATCAGCACCGGCACGCCGGCGAACAGCCCCGCCACCACCTCACCGGCATGGCCGGTGACGCCGCTTCTGGGAAAGCCCGGCAACTCGGCATAGGAGATGCGGATCGGATCCTCGATCTGGTCGACAAGACCGCCCAGGCCCGAACCCAGCACAAGCGCCGTCAACGGTGCGAGACCGTCCAGCCTTTCGATGAGATGATCCAGCGCCTTTTCCGTCATTTCAGCCAATTCCGAGTCAGGTCTTCATTGCAAGATGTCGCCGCGGAAACCATAGGGCAGCATGTCGCCCATGGTCACGGTTTCGGCCACGCCGGCATTGTCGCAGAGATAGAGCTTGGTTTCGGGCCGGCAGAATTCGGCCAGCCGCTGCCGGCAGCCACCGCAAGGCGAGCATTTCGCCATGCGCTCGGCAAGAACGGCGATCTCCACGATCTTGCCGCCCCCGCCCATGATGTAGTGACCGAGCGCTGTGGTCTCCGCGCACCAGCCTTCCGGATAGGAGGCGACCTCGATATTGGCGCCGGTAAAGATACGCCCGTCCTCGGTGCGCAAGGCAGCGCCCACTGGAAACTTCGAATAGGGCGCATAGGCCTTGGCCATGGCAGCCTTGGCGGCCTCGAACAGATCATGCGACATTCAGGTGTTCTCTCCGATGATCATGTCCAAAAACCGGCACTAAGCCGCCCCGTTGCTCCCGCTCAGCGTTCCTTGACATATGGTACGCCGCCGGCGCGTGGCGGAATGGCCTTGCCGATGAAGCCGGCGAGCAGGATGACGGTGAGGATGTAGGGCAGCGCCTGCATGAACTGCACCGGCACCTTGCCGATGATGGGCAGCGGCGAGCCTTGCAGACGGATCGACAGCGCATCGAGGAAGCCGAACAGCAGGCAGGCGAACATGGCGTTGACCGGCTTCCACTTGGCGAAGATCAGCGCGGCCAGCGCGATATAGCCCTTGCCGGCGGTCATGTCCTTCACGAAGCCGCCATTCTGCACCATCGACAGATAGGCGCCGGCGATGCCGGTGAGGATGCCCGTGCAGATCAGTGCCCGGTAGCGCAGCCAGGCGACCGAGATGCCGGCGGTATCGACGGCGGCCGGGTTCTCGCCGACGGCGCGCAGGCGCAGGCCGAACCGGGTGCGAAACAGCACCCACCAGGTGAACGGCACCATCGCGAAAGCGAGATAGACCAGGATCGAGTGGCCCGACAGCAGTTCGGCATAGATCGGCCCGATGATCGGCACGTCGTGCAGGGCGGCGGCACCAGGCCAGATGATGGCCTCGAAGCGCTCGCCCGGTTGCAGCGCCGGCGTGCGCCCGCCTTGCTGGAACCAGGCTTGGCCGAGGATGATGGTCGATCCGGCGGCAATGAAATTGATTGCCACGCCGGAGACGATCTGGTTGCCGCGATGGGTGATCGAGGCGAAGCCGTGGATCATGGCAAACCCGACCGAGATCAGGATGGCCATGCCGAGGCCGAGAAAGGCCGAATGGAACACGGAAGCCGCCGCCGCTCCGGCGAAGGCGCCGACCAGCATCTTACCCTCGAGACCAATGTCGAAGATGCCGGCGCGTTCCGAATAGAGGCCGGCGAGGCATGCCAGCAGCAGCGGCACCGAGAGGCGGATGGTCGAGTCCAGTGTCTGGACGATTGCGTTGAACACATCCATCTCAGGCACCCTTACTCTTGATCGCTTCCATGCCGACCGACCTCGGATTGAACGAGGCGAACAGCGCCTGGATGTAAGGCCTGAACATGTGCTCGAGCGCGCCGGCAAACAGGATGACGAGACCCTGGATGATGACGATCATGTCGCGGCTGATCGCCGGCATTTCGAAGGCAAGCTCGGCGCCACCCTGGTAAAGCATGCCGAACAGGATCGCCGCCAGCACGATGCCGGCCGGGTGCAGGCGGCCCATCAGCGCCACGGCGATGCCGACGAAACCGGCGCCGGAAACGAAATCGATCGCGACATTGTGCTGGTCGCCCATTACCGGGTTGAGCGCCATCATGCCGGCGAGCGCGCCCGAGATCATCATGGCGGTGATGATGATGCGGGTTTCCGAAATGCCGGCATAGCGTGCCGCCTTCGGGCTGTGACCGTAGGTGCGCATCTCGTAGCCGAGCTTGGTGCGCCAGATCAGCAGCCAGACTAGGAAGGCCATGACCAACGCCAGCAGGAAGGAAATGTTCAGCGGCGCCGAACGGATCTTGGCGCCGAACAACTCGATGATCCAGTTGAGCTTCGGCAATTCCGCGCCGGCAAGAAAGTTGCGCGTTTGCGGCGCTTGCGACGCTGCCGGCTTCAAGGGGCCGACCAGCAGGTAAACCATGATCGAGGCGGCGATGAAGTTGAACATGATGGTGGTGATGACGATGTGCGAGCCGCGCTTGGCCTGCAGGTAGGCGGGGATGAGTCCCCACAACGCGCCCACGATCGCCGAAGCGACGATGGCCAGCGGAAATGTCAGCCACCATGGCAGCACGCTGTCGAAGGAAAGACAGACGATGGCGATGCCGAGGCCGGCGATGTAGGCCTGCCCCTCTGTGCCGATGTTGAACAGGCCGCAATGCGCCGCCACCGCCACGGAAAGCCCGGTGAAGATGAACGTCGTGGCATAGAACAGGGTGAAGGCAATGCCTGAGCCCTTGCCGAAGGCGCCCTCGACCAGGATGACGGCGGCGCGCAAGGGGTTTTCGCCGACCAGAAGCACGACGAAGCCGGCGACGACGAAGGCGACGAACAGATTGATCACCGGGATCAGGCCGTAGTCTGCCCAGGCCGGCAGCTTGGCGTAAGGCGTGCTCATTCCGCGGCCTCCTGGTGCTCGACGCCGGCCATCAGCAGGCCGAGTTCGCCTTCGGTCGCCTCAGGGCCGCGCTCGCCGACGATGCGGCCGGCAAACATCACCAGGATGCGGTCGGAGAGTGAACGGATCTCATCCAGTTCGACCGACACCACCAGCACTGCCTTGCCCTGGTCGCGCATGGCGATCAGGCGCTTGTGGATGAATTCGATGGCGCCGACATCGACGCCGCGCGTCGGCTGGCCGACAATCAGCACGCCGGGATCCTGTTCCATTTCGCGCGCGAGCACGATCTTCTGCTGGTTGCCGCCGGAAAAATTGGCGGTCTTGAGCCGGCAGTCCGTGGGGCGGATATCGTATTTAGCGATCTTGTCCTTGGCATCGTTGCGGATGGCATCGATGTTGAGGAACGGCCCATTCAGATAGCGGGGATCGTCGTGATAGCCGAGGATGGAGTTCTCGTTCTCCTCGAAGGCCAGCACCAACCCGACGTGATGGCGATCTTCCGGCACGTGCGCCAGGCCGCGATCGCGCAATTCTCCGGGGTCGGCGGCACCGGTCAGGTCGATCGGCTTGCCGTCGAGCATGACTGAGCCCGAGACCGCGCGCCTGATGCCGGAAATCGCCTCGAGCAGTTCGGATTGTCCGTTGCCGGCGACACCGGCGATGCCGACGATCTCGCCGGCCCTGATATCGAAGGAGATGTCGTCGACCATGGTGACGCCGCGTGTATCCTTCACCGTCAGGTTCTTGACCGCGAGCTTGACGCCGCCAGCTTCCGCCTCGCCCTTTTCGACCCTCAAGAGCACGCGCCGTCCGACCATCAGCTCAGCCAGTTCCTCGACTGTGGTCCTGGCGGTCTCGCGCGTCGCCACCATCGTTCCCTGACGCATGACCGACACGGTGTCGGTGATATCCATGATCTCGCGCAGTTTGTGAGTGATCAGCACCACCGTCTTGCCCTGGTCCTTCAGCTGCCTGAGGATGCGGAACAGATGGTCGGCCTCTGCCGGTGTCAACACGCCCGTCGGTTCGTCGAGGATCAGGATCTCGGCGCCGCGATAAAGCGCCTTGAGGATCTCGACACGCTGCTGCAGGCCGACCGGCAGTTCCTCGATGATCGCATCGGGATCGACCTCCAGCCCGTATTCGCGTTCGAGACGCTCGAGTTCGGAGCGCGCCTTGGCGATGCTCTTCTTCAGCAGGGCATCGCTCTCGGCGCCGAGGATGACGTTTTCCAGCACCGAGAAGTTGTCGACCAGCATGAAGTGCTGGTGCACCATGCCGATGCCGAGCGCGATGGCGTCATTGGGCGTGTTGATCGCCGTCGGCTGGCCGCCGACTCGGATCTCGCCGCTATCGGCCTGGTAGAAGCCATAGAGGATCGACATCAGCGTCGACTTGCCCGCGCCGTTCTCGCCGACGATGCCGTGGATGGTGCCTCGCGCGATCTCCAGATTGATGTCCCGGTTGGCGCGCACGGCGCCAAAACTCTTGTCGATGCCGATCAGCTCGATTGCGGCTTGCGCCATGCAGCCTGTCCCACTCTTATTTTTTTATCGCTTGGTCAAAACGCCTAGCATGACGCTCCGCCCGTGCCAATTGGCCGGAGCAGGGCCACTCTCGACAAATCCCGGTGTGCTTGTCAATTTCCAACGTGGCCGGGGCCTTCACATTCGCTAATATGGCGAAGCCGAAATTCGCATCACGGCGCAAAGGCTGTACGCTGCAAGACTGGGGATTTTGAATGACCGTGTTCGCCAACCGGCTGACGACGCTGGAGATCCGCGCCGCCGAACAGGAGAAGACCATCGAGGAACTGTCCGGCCAGATCGCCGAACAGTGGAAGGTGATCGAGCGCATGCAGCGCAAGCTCGATGCGCTGACCGATCGGTTTCTGGCACTGGAGGAGCAGACAGGAGACGAAGTGCCTGTAACCAAGCCGCCGCACTGGTGAGGAAAAGGGGCGCGCCCGCCATGGCCAGTGAAAGCGATCGTATCGCGCGGGCCGGCGACTATGTGCTCGGCCTGATGAACGACATGGAACGCGAACGGGCCGAGCGCGATCTGGAAATCGACCCGGCCTTCCGCGATGCGGTCGTGCGGCTTGCCGAACGCATGCATGTCTTCGACGATGCCGAACCTGAAGAGCGCTGGAAGCAGATCACGCAGCGCATCGGCGACCTGCCGCAGATGCGCAGCTCCGGGCTGGGCGATGCCGGGTCGCCAGCCGTGATCGAACGCCTGTCGCAGCGGCCGCACGGCATCGGCTTGCACGCGCTTGGCGGCCGGCGCGGATTTGTCGTTGCCGTCGGCCTGATCGTGGCCTTCGCGCTGGGGTATCTGGCGGGTAAATTATAGGCCACGCAAAACCGCCGAGCTTGCGCCCGGCGGTTTGCAAGATCATGGCCGATATTTATGCCGCTCAATAGGGGCAGGCGTTGTCGGCGGTGTAGTCGTGCACCTGGATCTTGCCGGAGATGATGTCGGCCTTGGCCTTTTCGACGGCCGCCTTCATCTCGTCGGTCACCAGCGCCTTGTTGTTCTCGTCCATGGCGTAGTCGACGCCGCCTTCCTTGAGGCCGAGATTTTGCAGGCCACCCTTGAAGGTGCCGTTCTTGCCGTCCATGAAGGCGTTGTAGACGGCAACGTCGACGCGCTTCATCATCGAGGTCAGCACTTTGCCGGGCTGCAGGCCGTTCTGGTTGGAATCGACGCCGATGCCAAGCTTGCCGGCATCAGCCGCCGCCTGCAGCACGCCGACGCCGGTGCCGCCCGCCGCGGCGTAGACCACGTCGGAGCCCTGGTCGATCTGTGTCTTGGCAATCTCGCCGCCCTTGGCCGGGTCGTTCCAGGCAGCCGGCGTGTCACCGGTCATGTTCTGGATGACGTCCGTCGCGCCGGCCGACTTGGCGCCGCCGACATAGCCGCATTCGAACTTGCGGATCAGCGGAATGTCCATGCCGCCGATGAAGGAGACCTTCTTCGACTTCGAAGCCATCGCCGCCAGGATGCCGACCAGATAGGAGCCTTCATTCTCCTTGAATACCAGCGAGCGGACATTGGGCAGATCGACGGCGTCGTCGATGATGGCGAAGTTGAGGTCGGGATATTCGGCCGCGACCTTCTTCAGCGCGTCCTCCCAGGCAAAGCCGGCCATGACGATCGGGTTGCGGCCGTCCTCGGCAAAGCGGCGCAGCGCCTGCTCGCGCTGCGAGGCGTTGGAGACCTCGAATTCGACATAGGCCGTGCCGGTCTCGGTCTTGAACTTTTCGGCGCCGTGGTAGGCTGCCTCGTTGAAGGATTTGTCGAACTTGCCGCCGAGATCATAGAGAAGCGCCGGCTGGACATCCGCGGCGAAAGCCGGAAGAACCATTGCGGTTGCGGCCAGGAGGCCGAGAACGATACGTTTCATGTGATCCACACCCTGTCGGTTATTTTTTCCGTTATGCACCGCATACCGGCCCGGTTCTCCGGCAGGCATGCGACGTCAGCCAGGAGTGTATTCCCCTCCCGCTCGGCGGCAATCTGGCACGGCCCGAAACAAAATTCACGCGGAATTTTGACCTTTTGGAAAAGCATGGCGCGGGCAAGCCGCGCGGAAGCTTGATCCCTGCGCCAAAGGCGTCAGGCGGAGGCGGCGGCCGGAATGTCGTAAGCGACGCCCGTGCCTTTCAAGTTGCAAGTGCCGTAAGGGTTCTTCGCCAGATATTGCTGGTGATCGCCTTCGGCGAAGTAGAATTCGGTCGCCGGCGCGATCTCGGTGGTGATCCTGCCGTGGCCGGCGCCGCGCAGCGAAGCCTCATAGGCATCGCGCGAGGCGCTCGCCGCCTGCAATTGCGCATCACCGATCGCGTAGATCGCGGAGCGGTAGGTGGTGCCGATATCATTGCCCTGGCGCATGCCTTGTGTCGGGTCATGGCTTTCCCAGAACAGCTTCAGAAGCGCGGCATAGGAGACGATCTTGGGGTCATGGACGACCAGCACCACTTCGGCATGGCCGGTAAGCCCGGTGCAGGTTTCCTGGTAGGTCGGATTGGGCGTGATGCCGCCGGCGTAGCCGACCGCCGTGACCCAGACGCCTTCCCTCCGCCAGAACAGCCGCTCCGCACCCCAGAAACAGCCGAGCCCGAACATCGCCGTCTCCAGCCCCTCGGGATAGGGACCCTTGAGCGGTCTTTTCAAGACCTTGTGCCGTGGTGCGGTCGGGATCGCCCTGGCGCGGCCCGGCAGGGCCTCGGACGGCTTCGGCAGATTGAGCTTCTTGTTCAGCATGTCGCTGAGAAAGAACATGCACGGCTTTCCTCTCTGGGTGAAACGCGGAAGGGGATCAGTTCGCGGCGAACCGTCCGCGCGGTTGCCGCCTGTAGCCGATCGCATAGAGCAGGAAGGCCAGCGCCGCGAACACGGCGAAGCCCGGCTGGTTGAGCGCCCAGGCGACGGCGCCGTCCCACAGCAGAGGGCCGGCCTTGGCCCGAACGAAGGTCTCGAAGGCGGCCCGAGTGTCCGGCGAGACCGCCAGCCAGCTGGTGTTGAGCGGTGTCAGCACCAGCACTGAGGCCGCCACGGTGCGCGTCGCGTCGAGCACCGCCATGATGACGGAAATCGACAGGGCGACCATGGCGGCAAGACGGAAGACGAAGCGAAACATCAGAGACCTTCCTCCCGGGCCAGTCCTCAAGCTCCTCCCGAGGGCCTTCCGGCACATTTCGAAACGAGAGATAGAATGGCCCTGCCCACTTCGCAATCGGCCTACGCGAATTTGAAGTCCGCGCTTTCTCCGGTCGACCCTAAGCCACCGGCTTGCGTTTGCGCCATTGGACACGCCAGACGGCGAAAATGCCGCCGCCGATGGCGCCGATCACCAGCCCGGCCAAGCCGATGAACACGGCAAAAAAGCCGCAGGCGCCTTCGAAGCAGCTCATGTCGGTGGTGTCGGCAATGATCGAGCCGGCGAAGAAGCCGGCGAGGGCGCCGATGACGGCGCCGAGGATGATGCCGAGCAGGGCAGCGACGATCGGTCTTTGCGTCACTCGACAGATGGCCAGAGGCGAAGTCAAGCAAGGCCAGCCGTGCGGTGTTGCCTGTGCACATCATTCGGCTGGCGGCGCCTCAAAACGGGCGCGCCGGGGGACTGGCGAAACGCTGTGTGGCCGGCAAAGCGAATAGACTGCCGTTATGGCTTGGCATTCGGCCCCGGATCGACTAGATGAGCCCCGCGCCTGTTGCTTCGACGGCTCAGGTGCAGGGGAAGGGCGTTCGCTGGTTGGCGACGCCGGCGCGGAATACCGCGCCACCGCCCCAAGGGAGGTGCATCTCCCCAACCCGCGCGGCGAAACCGGCCGGCGCGACATGCATGGACGGAGAGGTGGCCGAGTGGTTGAAGGCGCACGCCTGGAAAGTGTGTTTACGGGAGACCGTAACGCGGGTTCGAATCCCGCTCTCTCCGCCAGACCACAAAAAATGGTAGAATCCTCTGATATCGTTGCGTCTCGTAAGGGCGCCAGAAGGATCACGCGTGAACGCCCACGAGCCGGTTTTGGAATTGTTACGTGATCTGGTAGTGGTGATCCAAATCACAGGAGACGGCATGCCAAACGATGTAATCGTGCGCGACAGCAATGGCGCTCAATTGAATGACGGCGATTCCGTCACGCTGGTCAAGGATCTCAAAGTCAAAGGCTCTTCGGAGACGATCAAGCGGGGTACGCTGGTGAAGAACATTCGCCTCAACGGCAATCCCGGCGAGATCGAATGCAACACCAAGCAAGTGAAGGGCCTGGTGCTCAAAACCGAGTTCGTGAAGAAGGCGTGACCCTCAAGGCTGCAATCAAGATGCAGCTTCGGTAAATATCAACCGTCTCGTCCTTGCCAAAGAGCGCACAAGGCCAGTGATTGTTGCGGCGTATAGTTCTCGGCCCGCAGCGCGACCAGGCTTGTGAAAGTTTTATCCGCATTTTAACCAATGAAGCTCATCGTCCTAAATGGTGAGGTATCGACTCGCGAGGGCCGGCTGCACGATGACGTCCCGCATGGCCGGCGTGACGGCCAGCCGGTAGGGCGTGCGCGACGCACCGACCGCGACCCCTGGGATGGTCGCCAGGCCAAAACCTTTATGAAATTCCTATTTCTTTCCGCCCCGTCCCGTCTCGAACCTTTATGGCGATCGGGTCCATATTCCCCTTGAGAAAACACAACCGGTTCCGTCAGCGGCAAAAAATGCGGCGGGCCATGGCGTCGCGAATCTTCGTCGAGGGCGCAAAGTACAAGTGAGCAAAAGGAACAAACATAATGGACGGCATTGTTCTTGGGATCGGGGTTTTGTTTTTCGCCCTGTTCTTCACCTATGTCAAAGCCTGCGACAGAATTTGAGCTGAGGATAGGACCATGCTTTTCGATTACATCCTCGGTGGTGGCGTGACCTTGTTCCTGCTCGCCTACCTGACCTACGCGCTCGTTCGTCCAGAACGCTTCTGAAGGCACGGAAAGCCACAGCCATGACACTGAACGGTTGGATACAGATCCTGGTTTATTGCGGGATCATCATTTTGCTGGTGAAACCGCTCGGCGGGTACATGCACCGCGTCTTCAACGGCGACCGCACGCTGCTCTCGCCAATCTTCGGCCCGATCGAGCGCGGGCTCTACCGCATTTGCGGAACCAGCGAACGCGAGGAACAGCACTGGACCACCTACGCGGTGGCGCTGCTGCTGTTCAACCTTGCCGGCTTCCTTGTGCTCTATGTCCTGCAGCGCCTGCAGGGAAGCCTGCCCTACAACCCCGCCGGCATGACCGCGGTTGAGCCAGGACTGGCCTTCAACACCGCCGCCAGCTTCATGACCAACACCAACTGGCAGAACTATGGCGGCGAGAGCACGATGTCCTACCTCGTGCAGATGGCCGGCCTGACGGTGCAGAACTTCGTTTCGGCGGCCACCGGCATAGCCATCGCCATCGCTCTGATCCGCGGTTTTGCCCGCGCTTCCGGCAAGTCGATCGGCAATTTCTGGGTCGATATGACCCGTTCAACACTCTATCTGCTGTTGCCGTTCTGCATCGTGCTGACTCTGGTCTATGTCTGGCTCGGCATGCCGCAGACGCTTGGCGCCTACGTCGACGCCACGACGCTCGAAGGCGCGCGGCAGACCATCGCCGTCGGCCCGGTCGCTTCGCAGGTGGCCATCAAGATGCTCGGCACCAATGGCGGCGGCTTCTTCAACGCCAATGCCGCGCACCCGTTCGAGAATCCCGACGCGATCTCCAACCTGATCCAGATGGTGTCGATCTTCGCCATCGGCGCAGCCTTGACCAACGTCTTCGGCCGCATGATCGGCAACCAGCGCCAGGGCTGGGCGATCCTGTCGGCCATGGGCGTCATGTTCATCGCCGGCGTCATCGTCTGCTACTGGGCGGAAGCCGCCGGCAACCCGCTGGTGCATGCGCTGGGCATCGACGGCGGCAACATGGAAGGCAAGGAGACACGCTTCGGCATCGCCTTGTCGGCGCTGTTTGCCGTCATCACCACCGCCGCCTCCTGCGGCGCCGTCAATGCCATGCACGGCTCGTTCACCGCGCTCGGCGGCATGATCCCGATCATCAACATGCAGCTTGGCGAAGTCATCGTCGGCGGTGTCGGCGCCGGTCTCTACGGCATCCTGACGTACATCGTCGTCGCCGTCTTCGTCGCCGGCCTGATGGTCGGCCGCACCCCCGAATATCTCGGCAAGAAGATCGAGGCCAAGGAGGTCAAGATGGCGATGCTGGCAATCCTGTGCCTGCCGCTGGCGATGCTGATCTTCACCGCCATCGCTGTCGTGCTGCCGACCGGTGTGGCGTCGATGGGCAATGCCGGCCCGCACGGCTTCTCCGAGGTTCTCTATGCCTACACGTCGGGTGCGGCGAACAATGGCTCGGCCTTCGGCGGCCTCAGCGGCAACACGCCCTGGTACAACATCACCATCGGCATCGGCATGCTGATGGGCCGCTTCCTGGTCATCATCCCGGCGCTGGCCATCGCCGGCTCGCTGGTGGCGAAGAAGACGGTTCCGGCTTCCGCCGGCACCTTCCCGACCGATGGCCCGCTGTTCGTCGGGCTGCTGGTCGGCGTCATCCTGATCGTCGGTGGTCTGACCTTCTTCCCGGCGCTCGCCGTCGGGCCGATCATCGAGCACCTGGCTGGCATCCACGGGCAGACCTTCTGAGGCTGTCATGCCCTGGTTCAACTCCATGCGTCGCAAGGACAGGCCTCCTCCTTTCCCGACCCTGTCGACGTTTCTCGGTCTTGCGGCAGTCATGCTCGTCCTCTGGTTACTGGCCTACGGGCCGCCACACTTCTTTTCGGTAACCGATCGTTCGGTGCCGTCCAACAACACCGAAGCCGGAGCTTCAAAATGAGCCGCTCGAAATCAGCAAGCATCATGGATGCCCGCATCCTGCTTCCCGCCATTGGCGGCGCCTTCCGCAAGCTCGACCCGCGCACGCTGGCCAGGAACCCGGTGATGTTCGTCGTCGCCGTCGTCTCGGCCCTCACCACGGTGCTGTTCGTCAAGGACCTGGTCACCGGCAGCGGCAATCTCGGCTTCACGCTGCAGATCATCATCTGGCTGTGGTTCACCGTGCTGTTCGCCAATTTCGCCGAAGCGGTCGCCGAAGGCCGCGGCAAGGCGCAGGCGGATTCGCTGCGCAAGGCGCGCACCGAGACCCAGGCCAAGCTTTTGACCGGCGAAGACCGCACCAAATACAAACTCGTGCCCGGCACCAGCCTCAAGGTCGGCGATGCCGTGCTGGTCGAGGCCGGCGACATCATCCCGTCCGACGGCGAGGTGATCGAGGGCGTCGCTTCGGTCAACGAAGCGGCAATCACCGGCGAATCCGCACCGGTCATCCGCGAATCCGGCGGCGACCGTTCGGCGGTCACCGGCGGCACGCAGGTTTTGTCCGACTGGATCCGCGTGCGCATCACGGCCGCTTCCGGCCACACCTTCCTCGACCGCATGATCTCGCTGGTCGAAGGCGCGGAGCGCCAGAAGACGCCGAACGAGATCGCGCTCAACATCCTGCTCGTCGGCATGACGCTGATCTTCGTTCTGGCCACCGCGACGATCCCGAGTTTTGCGACCTATTCGGGTGGCTACATCTCGGTCACCGTGCTCGTCGCCCTGTTCGTCACCTTGATCCCGACCACCATCGGCGCGCTGCTGTCGGCCATCGGCATTGCCGGCATGGACCGCCTGGTGCGCTTCAACGTGCTGGCTATGTCGGGCCGCGCCGTCGAGGCTGCCGGCGACGTCGACACGCTGCTGCTCGACAAGACCGGCACGATCACGCTCGGCAACCGCCAGGCGACCGAGTTCCGTCCGGTCAAGGGCGTCACCGAGCAGGAGCTGGCCGACGCGGCGCAACTCGCGTCGCTTGCCGATGAGACGCCGGAAGGCCGCTCGATCGTCGTGCTGGCCAAGGAGAAATACGCCATCCGCGCCCGCGACATGGCGACGTTGCACGCCACCTTCGTGCCCTTCACCGCGCAGACCCGCATGAGCGGCGTCGACATTGACGGCTCTTCGGTGCGCAAGGGTGCGGTCGATTCCGTGCTTGCCCATGTCAGCCAGTCGACGGTCGCCGCCCACGCCACGCGGCCCGGCAGCGATACCGTCAGGGATCTTCAGGCGATCGCCGACGAGATCGCCAAGTCGGGCGGCACGCCGCTGGCTGTCGAGCGCGACGGGCGCCTGCTCGGCGTCGTCCACCTCAAGGACATCGTCAAGGGCGGCATCAGGGAGCGCTTTGCCGAACTGCGCAAGATGGGCATCCGCACGGTGATGATCACCGGCGACAATCCGATGACGGCGGCGGCCATTGCCGCGGAGGCCGGCGTCGACGACTTCCTCGCCCAGGCGACGCCCGAGGACAAGCTCAAGCTGATCCGCGACGAGCAGGCCAAGGGCAAGCTGGTCGCCATGTGCGGCGACGGCACCAACGATGCGCCGGCCCTTGCCCAGGCCGATGTCGGCGTCGCCATGAACACCGGCACGGTCGCCGCCCGCGAGGCCGGCAACATGGTCGACCTCGACAGCGATCCGACCAAGCTCATCGAGATCGTCGAAATCGGCAAGGCGCTGCTGATGACGCGCGGCTCGCTGACGACTTTCTCCATCGCCAACGACGTCGCCAAGTATTTCGCCATCATCCCGGCGATGTTCGCGGCCTTCTACATCGCGCCGGGGCAGACCACGGGCCCGTTGCAGGCACTCAACGTCATGCATCTGGCGACGCCGCAGAGTGCTATCCTGTCAGCCATCATCTTCAACGCGCTGATCATCATCGCACTGATCCCGCTGTCGCTGAAAGGCGTCAAATACCGTGCCATCGGCGCCGGCGCGCTGCTCAGCCGCAACCTGCTCGTCTACGGTCTCGGCGGCATCATCGTGCCGTTCGTCGGCATCAAGGCGATCGACATGATCGTCACCTCACTCGGCCTCGCTTAACTCTGTGTTTTAACGCAATTCCCTAGGCAAAGCGCTACGCGCTTTTCCTGGAATTGCTCTGAGGAATATGTCCATGCTCACCCAGATAAGACCCGCGATCGTCATGATCGTCTTCTTCACGGTGCTGACCGGCCTGATCTATCCGTTGGGCATGACCGGAATCGCCCAAGCGCTGTTCCCGCGCCAGGCCAATGGCAGCCTGATCGAGAAGGACGGCAAGGTCATCGGCTCCGAACTGATCGGCCAAGGCTTTGCCAGCGACCGCTATTTCCATGGTCGCCCCTCGGCTGCCGGCGACGGCTACAATGCCGCCGCCTCGAGCGGCAGCAATTTAGGTCCGACCAATCCCAAGCTGATCGACCGCATCAAGGGCGACGCGGAAAAGCTGAAGGCGGAGAATCCGAACCAGCCCGTCCCGATCGATCTGGTCACCACCTCCGGCAGTGGCCTCGATCCTGATATCAGTCCCGAAGCG
Organism: Mesorhizobium sp. M1396; assembly: GCF_040317725.1. Classification (NCBI taxonomy): domain Bacteria; kingdom Pseudomonadati; phylum Pseudomonadota; class Alphaproteobacteria; order Hyphomicrobiales; family Phyllobacteriaceae; genus Mesorhizobium; species Mesorhizobium sp. M1396. The sequence goes on from NZ_JAMYLA010000014.1 coordinate 38,657, forward strand.
GCCTACTTCCAGGTTGCCCGGGTGGCGAAGGCCAGGGAGATCGATGAAGCCAAGGTCAAGGCGCTTGTCGACCGCCAGGTCGAGGGCAGGGAACTCGGCTTCATGGGCGAACCGGCGGTCAATGTGCTTGGTCTCAATCTTGCGCTGGACGCCGCGAAATAGGGAATGGCGGCAGCCAGGGATCGACAGTGTCCCCGGCGCCATCCATGATCGATCCTGATGCCGGACGACAGAAGCAACGACACCAGACCCTCTCCCGACGCGCTGCTCGATCATGCCGAGCGGGAGGGACGCGGCCGTTTGCGGATATTCCTCGGCGCCGCGCCGGGCGTCGGCAAAACCTACGAAATGCTGATGTCGGGCCGCGCGCGACTGGCCGACGGCGTCGACGTGGTGATCGGCATCGTCGAGACGCATGGCCGCAAGGAAACGCTGGCCCTGGTCGAGGGCCATGAGGTCATTGCGCGCCGCAAGGTCGACTACAAAGGGCGCATCCTCGACGAGATGGATATCGACGCCATCCTTGCCCGGCGCCCGGCGCTGGTTCTCGTCGACGAACTCGCCCACACCAACGCGCCCGGCAGCCGCCATCCCAAGCGCTATCTCGACGTTCAGGAAATCCTGACGCACGGCATCGACGTCTACACGACGCTCAACATCCAGCATGTCGAAAGCCTGAACGACGTCGTCGCCCAGATCACCAAGGTCAGGGTGCGCGAAACGGTTCCCGATTCCATCATCGACCAGGCCGACGATGTCGAGATCATCGATCTCACCCCCGACGACCTGATCAAACGGCTCGAGGAAGGCAAGGTCTATTTCCCCAACACCGCCCAGCGCGCGATCGAGAACTATTTCTCGCCCGGCAATCTGACGGCGCTCAGGGAGCTGGCGCTGCGCCGAACCGCGCAGCGCGTCGACGACCAGTTGCTGATCCATATGCAGGCCCATGCTATTCCCGGACCATGGGCTGCCGGGGAAAGGGTTCTCGTCTGCCTCGACGCGCGTCCGGGAGGAGCGGCCCGCGTCCGCTATGCGCGCAGGCTGGCCGACCGGCTGCGTGCCCCCTGGACGGCGCTGCATGTCGATAGCCCGCGCTCGGCCAGTATGCCCGAAGAGGATAAGGACCGGCTCGCAAACAACCTGCGCCTCGCCCAGCAGCTTGGCGCCGAGGTAACGACCATTCCGGGGCAGAATGTGGCGCAGGACATCGTGCGTTACGCGACGGCGAACAACTTCACCCATATCGTGGTCGGCAGGCCGACCCGGTCGCGCTGGCGGGAATTGATCGAAGGCTCGCTCACCTATGATCTCATCCGCAATGCCGGCGACATCAGCGTCCATGTCATTTCGGGAAACGAACGCGGCACGGAGGCGGCGTCGAGGAGCGTCAGGGCGGCGGACGAGCAGTGGCAGTTCGAGATCTGGCCCTATCTAAAGGCCACGGCCTTTGTCGTGGGCTCGCTCGCCTTCGCCATGCTTCTCGACCAGTTTCTCGACGTTCGCAACCTGGCGATCATCTTTCTCATCGCGGTGCTGGCGTCGGCGGTGACCGGTGGCCTGTGGCCGGCTCTGTATGCCTGTTTCGTCAGCGCCCTTGCCTTCAACTATTTCTTCCTGGAACCGCGCTACACGCTGACCATCCGGGATCCGGAAAGCATTGTCGCGCTCGGCGTGTTCCTGGTTGTCGCCGTTATCGCCAGCAATCTGACGGCGCGCGTGCAGCGCCAGGCGGTCGCCGCCCGCTCACGGGCGCGGGCGACGGAGGACATCTATCTCTTTTCGAAGAAGCTCGCCGGTGCCGGCACGCTCGACGACGTTCTCTGGGCCACCGCTTTCCAGATCGCCTCGATGCTGAAGCTGCGGGTGGTGCTGCTTTTGCCGGAAGACGGAACGATCACCGTCAAGGCCGGCTATCCGCCAGACGATACGCTGGCCGAAGCCGACATCGCCGCCGCCCGCTGGGCCTGGGAGCACAACCGAGCCGCGGGACGCGGCGCCGACACGCTTCCCGGCGCCAAGCGCCTCTACCTTCCCTTGCGAACCGGGCGCACGGCAATCGGCGTCGTCGGCCTCGACAATGACAAGCAGGGGCCGCTGCTGACGCCCGAACAACAGCGCCTGCTCGACGCGCTGGCCGACCAGGCGGCTGTCGCCATCGAGCGCATCCAGCTGGTCGCCGACGTCGACCGCGCCAAGCTCGCGGCCGAGGCGGACCGGCTGCGCTCGGCGCTGCTCACCTCGATCTCGCATGATCTGAAGACGCCGCTCGCCGCCATCATGGGTGCGGCCGGCACGCTGCGGGAATTCGCACCGGCACTTCCCGAACAGGACCGGGCGGAGCTTTTGACGACCGTGCTCGATGAATCCGAGCGGCTGAACCGCTTTATCGCCAATCTGCTCGACATGACCAAGATCGAGTCCGGTGCGATGGAGCCGAACTTTGCCTTCCACTATGTCGGCGACATCGTCGGCTCTGCCTTGCAGCGGGCCAGGAAAATCATCGGCGAGCACAAGATCGAGACGGACATCCCCTCGGATCTGCCGATGTTGAAGGTCGATCCCGTCCTGTTCGAGCAGGCGCTGTTCAATCTCCTCGACAACGCAGCGAAATACGCGCCGGCCGGCTCGACGATCCGCGTGCAGGGCTGGATCGACAATGGTTCTGTCCTCCTGCAGGTCATGGATGAAGGGCCGGGCATTCCCCCCGGCGATCTGGAACGGATTTTCGATACCTTCTACCGGGTGCGCAAGCGCGATCAGGTCCGCGCCGGCACCGGGCTTGGGCTCTCGATCTGCCGTGGCTTCATCGAGGCGATGGGTGGGACGGTCACGGCGGCAAACCGGACCGATCGTTCGGGCGCGGTCTTCACCATCAAGATGCCGAAGCCGGCCAACCCGCCCGATCTCGACGCCTCCGCCACGGATGATGTGGGTGACTTGGCATGACAAACTCGAACGTCAGGATACTGGTCGTCGATGACGAGCCGCCGATCCGCAAGCTGCTGCGTGTCGGGCTCGGCAGCCAAGGCTACGCGATCAGTGAGGCGCCGAACGCCAAAGCGGCGATCGAGCTGATGGAGGCCGAGAAGCCGGACCTCGTCCTGCTCGACCTTGGCCTGCCTGGCATGAGCGGCCATGAGCTGTTGCGCAAATGGCGTGACGACGGCCTCGACATTCCGGTGGTCATTCTGTCGAGCCGCACCGACGAGGCCGGCATCGTCCAGGCTCTTGAACTCGGCGCAGACGACTATGTCACCAAGCCGTTCGGCATGAACGAACTGGTCGCGCGCATCCGCGTGGCGCTGCGGCACAAATTCCAGCAACAGGGCGAGAAGCCTGTTTTCCAGACCGGCGACCTGTCCGTCGATCTGGTCAAGCGCATCGTCAAGGTCGAGGGCAAGGACGTAAAGCTCTCGCCGAAGGAGTACGATATCCTGCGCATCCTCGTGCAGCATTCAGGCAAGGTGCTGACCCACCATTTCCTGTTGAAGCAGGTCTGGGGCGATTCGACCGACGTACAGTATCTCAGGGTCTATGTCCGGCAGCTCAGGCAAAAGATCGAGAAGAGCCCCGACCAGCCGCGCTACATCACCACCGAGACGGGTGTGGGCTATCGTCTGCGCGAGGTCGAGTAAGCCAGGACCCCGGTCTAGCCAACAGCCTCTTGCAGTCGATTTGCTGTTGTCGATGCCCGCAGAGCCGCCAGGCAGCCGACAATGCCGAGCGGCACGAAGGCGAGAAACAGCCAGGATGCGACATTCGCCGCCGCGTCGTGGTTCAAGCCTTGCGAAAAGCCGCTGGCGTTGGCGACGATGCCGGCGAGTGCGGCACCCACGGCATAGCCGATGCGCTGCATGGTCGGCACCGCCGCCGAGGCGATGGTCTGCTCGCTTTCAGGCGCGGAGGCGACGATGACGCGCGTCAGGAATGGCCAGGCGACGCCGAAGCCGCCGCCCTGCAGCAACGCGCAGATCAGGATCAGCGGGATGGAGCCTAGGGGTATCGTATAGGCAAAGCCGGCAATACCGGCCGCGATCATCACCGCGCCGCCAACGATGATCAGCCGCTCGCGTTGCGGTGGTGCGTTGGCGACCAGGATCGACAGGATCGACCAGGCGATCGATTCGGCGGCGATGATGTAGCCGGTGGTCAGCAGCGGAATGTCGTGCAGGCTGGTCAGCAGCAGCGGGCCGTAGACGCCGAAAGAACATGTCGCCACCGAAAAGGCGGCAACCATGGTCATGCCGGCGCCGACCGGCGTTCGCCACGAGAACAGCCGCGCCGGAAACAGCCGCGAGCGCGGCTTCAACGCATCGATGGAGAAGAACAGCACCAGGCCAGCCAGGCCAAGGACCATCAGCAGCGAGGAACGCAGCAGGGCGATGTCGACGCCGGCCGAGGCGATCAGCACCACGGCGACGGCAAGGCAGCCAAGGGCCGCGAACGGGAAGGGCGGCGCCTTGCCTATGTTCGTCCTGGGTTTCGTCGCCTCCGGCGTGTCGAGCACGATGAAACTTGCCAGCGCCATGGCGGTGCCGCCGAGGGTGAAGACGCCGAAGGCCCAGCGCCATGACAGCAGCTCGGTCATGATCGCGCCGAGCAATGGTCCGCTGAAGGCGGCGACGCCCCAGATCGCCGACATGATGCCGAAAAGCTGTGGCCAGATGGCGCGCGAGAACAGCCGCTCGACCGAGACGAAGGCCAGCGACACCAGCGCCCCGCCGCCAAGTCCTTCGATAAGGCGGCCGGCGAGAAACAGTTGCATGGAAGGCGAGGTGGCACAGATCAGCGCTCCGGCTGCGTAAAGGAGCGCGGCGACCACCATGTTGGTGCGCAGCGCGACATAGCTCACCAGACGTCCGGCCGCCGCGCCGGCAACGATGGCGCCGAGCTCGTAGATAGCCAGCGACCAGCCGACGAGCTGCACGCCGGCCAGTTCGCCGACCATGGCCGGCATCACGGTTGCCACCATGGTTTCGTTGGTGGCGTGCAGCAGGATGCCGAGGCTGATGAAGCAGAAGCGCGCCAAGTCGCCGCTTGCCCACAATGCGCGCCAGTCGACCCTGTTTGTGTTGATATCGGTCATGTCTACCCTGCCTTGCAATATCTTGACGCCAGAGCAGGACGCCAGAAGCCAGTACAGATTTCCGGCAGGACCATGCGCGGGCAGGAGCGTGTATCGCGCGCTTCAAGCGCGCTGCTCCGGTCGGGGCAGGCTTGTAAAACCTTAACCGAGGTTGAGCTCAAGCGAATTTTTCGGGACGTGGTTGCGGTCCGGTGGCGCGATCAATTCTCGGTGCTGCGCAACTGGAACTGGCTGACGCCGATCGCGAGGTTCATGCCGGTCTGCGTCTGCAGGCTGAGCGGCTGCAAGGTGAAGGCCTGCGAGGATCCTCCGACCAGCAGATTGGCGCCGGCGCCGACGGCCGCCGTCACCTCGGCGCTGGCGCCGATATAGTCGCCGGCCAACGCGCCCGGGGCATAGATATTCTTCAGCGGCGTCAGCACGATCCACTGCATGAACGTCTGCTTCGTCGTGCCGATGTCGAGGCCGTATTTGTTGACGGCGCCGAAATAGGCTTCCGGCGCGAAGCTCTTGTCGGCGGGATTGAAGGTGCAGCTCAAATCCTTGCTCGAGCCGAAGATGAAGCCGGTGCCGCCGCCGATGGCGCAATCGAGCGTGCCGAGTTCTAAGCCCTGGTCCCGCGCATGCGCCGCCCCGGCAAACACAGTGGCGATCACGGCGGCGGCAATGGCTGTCTTCAGTCTGGCTGTCTTGGGCATGGCAGTCCCCCTCAAAAACAAACGGCGCGGAACCATCCTATCTGGTTCCGCGCCGCAGGGTGAGGGGTCGTGGAGCGCATGGCTCCACTGCATTCACTTGAACGAATGGATGAGCTGGAGCGAGGTCACGGCCACGGCAAGGTTGACGCCGGTCTGCGCCTGGACGCTGAGCGGCTCCAACATGAAGGCGCTGTCCAGGCCGCCAACAAGCAAGTTGGCGCCGCCGCCGGTCACGACGCTCGCCTCGGCGTTGACGCCGTAGTAGCTGCCGGCGAGATCGCCTCCGTCGCGGTCGCGCGTTGCCGCCAGCACGGCCCAGACGAGCTGGCCTTGATGCGTCTTGCCGACATCGAGGCCGACCTTGGAGATCACGCCGGTGTAAACCTCGGACGGTCCGTGATGATGGGGGCGGAAAACGCAGGACACGCCCTTGTTGGACGCGACGATATAAGCGGTGCCGCCATCGATGGTGCAGTCGAGCGTGCCGAGTTGCAGCTTGCCGGCGCTGGCCGGGGCGACGGCAAACGCCGTCATGGCGAGGACAGCGGCACAGGCGAGTTTCTTGATCATGGGAGGTCCTTTCGCAAATTACTTTTTGACAACGGATTGGGTGGGCAGACCGTTCCGCTGAAAACTTGGCGCGAACAAGGCACGGGTCGACGCCTTGCTGCCGGGGTTAACACGGGGTTGCCGGAGTGCGTCTTTTCGGACACGCAAAGGACGCCGCGGCACTTGGATGCCACGCAGATTGTGTGGGAATGCTTGCCGAAATCGATCAGCTGACGCGGACGAGGCCATCCTTGGCCGGCTGGTAGGCCGGGTTTAGATGGATGGCTTCGTGATAGGATTTCGCCGCCCTGGCCTTGTCGCCGCGCCGCTCGTAAATCAACGCCTGGTTGGCCCAGGCCTCGGCATTCTTGCCGTCGAGCTTGATCGCCATGTTGAAGTCGGCGAAGGCGTTGTCCTCGTCATTTGTCGCCAGGTAGGAAAGGCCGCGGCCATTGTAGGGTTCGGCGGCGTCCGGCGCCAGAGAGATGGCGGTCGAGAAGTCCTCGATGGCGAATTTGTGCTGGCCCTGGCTCTGATAGATCAGGCCGCGATTGTGGTAGGCGCGCGCGTCGGTCGTGTCGAGCTGGATCGCCTTCTGGAAGTCGTTGAATGCGTCCTGGGTGCGGCCCGCCTTGCGGTAGAGATTGCCACGGCCGATGTAGGCCGCGTCATAATTTGAATTGATCTGAATCGAACGGTTGTAGTCCTCGAGCGCGGCCGTCTGATTGCCGAGGAAGCGCTGGATGAGCGCGCGGTTCGAATAGGCCTGGAAGAAATTCGGATTGAGTTGGATGGCCTGGTTGAAATCCTTGAGCGCCGCCTGATATTGGCCGCCACGGCCATAGGCCGAGCCGCGTACGTTGTAGGCTTCGGGATCCTGGGGATTGCGCTGAATGACCGCCGACAGCGAGGAGATGTTCTCGCTCGACCCCTGCGCCTTGTCGATGTTGTTGAATTCGCCGGTCGGGCCTGACGTCTGGCAGCCGGCAAGCGCCAGTCCGGAGAGCAGGGCCACTGTCAGGGCGAAACCACGCAATGCGGTCCCGCGCTCCACGCTTGTTGCGTTCATGTCTGCCCTGTCCTCACTTCAAGCCGCGTCGCTCAGGTCCGGTTCCCCCCTCCGGGCCGGGTCACAACCAAAACAAAAAGGTGGCGGCGATTCCGCATCGCGCCACCTCTGATATCCTTCGAAAAGGACGAAAAATTGGCGTTAGAACCGCGGCGGACGCGGAGCACCACCTGCACCGCCGGCGGCGCCAGCAGCAACGGGGCGCGGCGTCATCGGCAGCAGGCCTTCGCGCTGGGCGCGCTTGCGGGCCAGCTTGCGGGCGCGGCGGACAGCTTCAGCCTTTTCACGGGCGCGCTTTTCGGACGGCTTCTCGTAGTGACCGCGCATCTTCATTTCGCGGAAAATGCCTTCGCGCTGCATCTTCTTCTTGAGAGCGCGAAGCGCCTGATCAACGTTATTGTCGCGGACGAGTACCTGCACGGGCAATCCTGTCTTTCGGGTTTGATATCAACAGGCAAGCAGCCATAGCCACTAGCCTCCGCGGCGGTTTACACCACGAATTGGGGCGGCTGATAGCAGAATCATGTCGCGCTGTCCACAACCGAAATGGAAGAATGGCGCCGGATGCGACCGGCAGCGCGCGTATTGCTCTTCTTGGCGCCGACCAGTTCGAGCTGGCGGCAACCGATCCCAACTTGGTGGAAGGTTCCGCAAGACCGCTGGATAAGCAATTCATCTCGCTTGACGGCTACGCCGTCGACCGATCGTCGTCGACCTAGCCCGATCCGCGGAAGGCTGACCATCGCGCAATTGCCGGATCGGGTCATTCTGGGTTGTGGCCTGTCTGTTCACTTTCCCGGACATCTGAGTTTCACCGTTGGTGATGAACATCGCAGCGAAAGTAAGCACCTTTGCGCTTGCCTTGAAGGCATCCTATTCTGGAGGAATAGCATCCACTCGTGGGCATAGAATGTCGGTACTGCCTTTCGTAAGAATTTACGCGCCGCTCAACGCGCTGCTGGCTGCGACTGGGCTTGGGGCGGTGGCCATGCTCACGACACCAGACATATCCGGACGAAGCAGACTGGCTCTGGCTGCCGTGCTCGCGGTCATTTGGGCCGTCTATCTCCTGGAACTGGCCGAGACGCTGCTCAAGCGCCGGGCGAAAGACGTTCGGGACAGGACGCCGGCAATCGCCATTGATGTGCTCGCGGTTTTGGTTCCACTCGCCGCATTTCTGCTCGTCGGCACGCCCGACCGGAGCCTCTATTGTGCTGTCTGGCTGCTGAAACCGCTGCGCGACTCGACTTTCTTCCCGCTGCTGGGCAGGATCCTGACCAACGAAGCGCGCAACCTGATCGGGGTCACCACGGTATTCGGCATCGTTCTGTTCAGTGTTGCGCTCGCAGCCTTTGTCATCGAGCGCGACGTCCAACCGCAAAAGTTCGGCAGCATCCCCCAGGCAATGTGGTGGGCGGTGGTCACGCTGTCCACCACGGGCTATGGCGACGCTATTCCGGAAAGCTTCGCCGGCCGCGTCCTTGCCGGGGCGGTCATGATGAGTGGCATCGGCATCTTCGCTCTCTGGGCTGGCATTCTTGCCACCGGCTTTTATCAAGAAGTCCGTCGCGAGGATTTCGTCCGTAATTGGCAATTGATCGCCGCCGTGCCGTTGTTTCAGAAGCTCGGCCCGGCCGTGCTGGTCGAGATCGTGCGCGCGTTAAGACCTCGTATCGTGCCGGCGGGCGCTGTGATCTGCCGCAATGGCGAGGCCGGTGATCAGATGTTCTTCGTCGTGGAGGGGCGTGTCAGCGTCGCGACGCCACACCCGGTGGAGCTTGGTCCTGGCGCCTTCTTCGGCGAGATGGCGCTGATCAGCGGCGAACCGCGCTCGGCGACCGTCAGCGCCACAACGGCGGTCTCACTCCTGTCGCTGCACTCGGCGGATTTCCAGATGCTGTGCAGCAGCAGCCCGGAGATCGCGGAAATCATCCGCAAGACCGCGCTCGAGCGGCGCGGCGCGGCACCTAAGGGTTGACCGTACTAAGCGTTCGTCAGGAGCAGGGCGCGATTCAAGGCTGCCCAACTGCCTGTCAATGATGGGGCGGCTCTATCGGCCACGCGCGGCAAGTCGGTGGTCGCCAAACATCGCAATTCAATTAATTCGGCTATCCCATCAGCAGGGCGAGCATCGACAAACTGCTTCAGGCGATCGACCGACAGAATCATGGCAAGGCCCCGAGTCATCTGCCAGGGAATTGCCGCGGAACCGCCGCATCCATGGAAAAGCCGCGGTCCGGTGCGTTGTTATTTTTCTATATAATGGCGCGGGCTTGTTGATTGTGCCGGCGCTTTTCTTTATCCAGCGGCGCAACGGAGAGGTGGCCGAGTGGTCGAAGGCGCTCCCCTGCTAAGGGAGTAGAGGTCAAAAGCTTCTCGTGGGTTCGAATCCCATCCTCTCCGCCATTCTTGTCCGCTTCGAAGGCGGACTTCCCAAAATTACCACGTAAAAACAGATGGATGGCAGGATATCCCGCTGCCCGCGCCGCGCGATTCGGCGTCAAAATGCGCTGAAAACAACGCTGTTTTGTTCGGTTCTGACTGGCCTGGAGTGGTCCAGCGCAGTTTTTTCACAGAAAAACAACGATCCGGTTCATCTAGTTCACTGTGGTTCCTACACACTGAATTGAATTATCGTTTACCCAAGTCACAGATTTTTTGCCCTGCGGAAAGCCGCGCTGTGACCGGCAGGGTTTCAGGGCTTTCCTATTCCGTTGTGCTGGCTTTTTTTCTCCGACGAATAGTGTGCGACTGCGCGACGGCCATTTTTAACGCGGGTGTGATCTCCAACGGCGCATTCTCTGCCCCATGTGGATTCTGTAGCCCCTGGACCTGGACGGTCGGAAGCGGGAGTTCGATGCCCTGCTCCTTGAAGACTTGGCGCAGCCGCACATAGAATTTGCGTTTCATACCGAAGGCGCCTCCGGGTCGGGTTGTGGCCTTGACCCTCAATACGATGCCGTACTCGCCGAACTCCTGTACGCCCTGCATCTTGATTGGGTCGAGCACCCAGTGTTTGAACTCGGGATCTTCCGCCAGTTCGAGGCCGATGCGCTTGATGAGCTTGCGGGCGAAGTCGATATCGGTGTCATAGCCAACGGTGATGTTGAATTTGTCGATAACCCAGTCACGACTCTGGTTCTGGACAGCCCCGAGTTCACCGAAAGGTATCGTGAACAGCGGACCACGATGATGCCGCAGCTTCACCGAGCGCAGCGAAAAGCTTTCCACGGTACCCTTGTAATTGCCCGAGGAAATATATTCGCCGACGCGAAACGCATCATCGAGCAGAAAAAACACGCCTGAAATGACGTCCTTGACGACGGTTTGTGCGCCAAAGCCCACCGCGACGCCGACGACGCCGGCGCCAGCGATCAGCGGGCCGATCTGGATACCCATAGAGGCGAGCATCATCAGCACCGCCATAACCACGATCAATGCGAGCAGCATGTTCTGGAGGATCGGTAAGAGCGTGTGCAGCCGCGCCTGCTGCGGATCGAGGATCGGGACGTCCTCGTCGCTGATGACTGGGTGCGGTATTTCGATGCCCAGCTTTCGTTCGATCAAGGCCTTGATGATCGACCAGCCGAAATCGGCTGCGAGGGCAATGACCACGACATTGATCAAGCCTCGCAAGATGAACATCGTCGTCGTATCGCTGTCGCGCATGGATTGCATGTTCAGACCCCAGACACGCGCGAGAAAGTAAGCCGCCGCCAGGATCAAAATCATCCGGATTCCGCGATCGATGACAGCGATCGTCACCGCCGGGATTGTAGGCCGGCCGACATCTTCCGAACCTGGCCGCAAGACGAAATTAACCCCGCGCTGTGTCAGCACGATTGCCAAAGGCAGGAAGAATGCGGCGAAGGTAAACCAGAAGTATATATAGAGCCCGGCGACGCGCTGCAGGAACAGGACGACGAAATAAGCCGTCAACAACCATGTCGCTTCCGTGTGACCGCTGTGGCGCGCACTGTCTCGGTGCGTTCTTGGCCGACGCCAGATGGCAAGCAGCAACAGCGACAGCAGCACGAAATCGGCGCCCAGTGACAGGACCATCATTCCGTCCTGATCGATGCCGAGACCCGGCAAGAGAATAAACGCGGCGCCGAAAAACGCAAAGACGCCGACGATCCGGGGTAGCCAATAGGACCAATGGTCCGCCACTTCGTTGGTGATCGGCAAACCCCGAACCTCGACGGCGTTCTCGACGTTCATGAAGGAAGGGACGAGCATGGCGATGACGTACATGCGCACACCCCATGTAACGACGGCCGCCATCAGGAATGTCAATACAATCTCGCGGATAAGCATTGGCCAGTCGAACAACATGAACGCGCCGGCGCTGCCCAATGCGAAAGAGACAATCAGCATGCTGGAATATAGCGCGCGACCGCCAATCTTCTTGGCTCGCCCGAGTGGCGTATCCTTCGGCTGCGCGATGATCCAAAGACGAAATGGACGTGTGACTTTATACGTTGCCCAAGTGAGCGCCAGGCCGGCAGCGATGAACATCGCAATCAGCATAAATACGCTTGCGGACCCCTTGCTGGACATGTCCTGCATGGTCTCTGCGCGAACGCGCGCGAACTGACCTGGCAGCAGGGGTAAAGTTCGCACGATTCGTTCGATATGGTGCCCGATCCGATCGAGCGTCGAGGATGCCATCGTATTCATCTGGCCTGGTGCGGCCACGGCGCCGGACGATACGTCGGTCGGCGAAGCCACTGCCCCGGCAGGCGCGCCCGTCGATCCGGCGTCCTGATTTCGTTGTTCGGCCACCCAGGCCTTCACAGATGGATCGTCGAGAAGCTCGAACAGCTGTTTGACCCTTTCAGGCGGGACCGTCGCCGGCGCCTGCGCCTGTGCCTGACCAGCCAACAAGAGGGCGATCCCAAAGACGAGCGGCCTGGCAATCAGGACAAACATCGCGGCCAGATGTCGGAGACGTTGTGTCGGGCGTGCCAGGTTCCTGGGTACCAGTCGACGAATTATAAGTGCCATCGTGCTGTTAACTTTCCGGTCAAATCGGCGAGGAACGACATCTATGTCCGTTGTTGTCTTACCTTGAAGAAACCGATGTTGCGGTGCAAGAAGTCATCGTTCCGAGCCAGACCGTTTGCGCCGGGTAACTTGGCAGCGTTTATTTAGCCGCCGGGGCAGGGCATTCCGATCCGCGTGACATCGGGCGATCGCCGCAGTCTGGTCGCATGAGCCATCGTCAACAACATATCTCGAGCGCTCCATAGGGCCGCGGGGTCACGCTGCGAAGCGTCCGTCGATCTTGCGCATTGTTAGCGGAAATAATGACGCTGACAAAGTTCACCGTTTAATCGAGCACGGCCTCGACAGTGGCGACAAAGTCATCGAGCGAGCGATCCCCGCGAATCTCGATGCGCGGAAGGTCGATCGGATCGCAATCGAGATCCGCCGGCCCAGATCTGCCGCCGAAGCCAATTCGATAGCCGCATTCCTTGGCCAGCCGCCCTAGCCGTCGGTCAGTGACAGAGAAGGGTGCCGCGAACGCCGTGGTTGGCCGACCCGTCCACCGTTCGATGAACATACGAGAGCGCAGGAGCTCGGCGGCCAGGTCGCAGCTCGAAAGACCATCGATGGCGCGATGCGTCGCCAGATGGCTTCCGAAGAACGCACCCTCGGCGGAGAGGCGTCGCACCGTCCCGGCGTCCATAAGCCGCGTCGGCGGACCGATATCGGCGTCCCACTTTGCACTTTCGCCCACCAGATCCGTCACCAGGAACACTTGCGCGGTCAGGTCGTTGGCGCGCAAGATCGGCCAGGCATGGTCGGCAAAGTTCTGGAAGCCGTCGTCGAAGGTGATGACCACCGGGCGGCCAACGAAAGGCTGACGGTTGGCGATGAACTGTTCCAGTTGCTCGGACCCAATGGCGTGAAAGCCATTGGCGCGCAGCCATGCCATCTGGCTCGCGAATGCGGCGGGCGTGAGCCGAAAACGGGCGAGCGCGTCCGGACCTTCATCGGCAACGCCATGATACATGAGAACAGGGATATGCTGGCGCCGCTCGTTGCGTGCGACGTCGCGGCGCAAGGCCCGCGCCCCGCCCCAGACGATATTTCGCGCGACCCCGATTCCAATGGGGGCGCGGATCGACACATGATCTATCATCGGTTCCGTCGCCACATCGTCCGGTGACAGGCGGCGGAAGCGGTCTATGCGGTAGAGCTCGGTCTGGATCGATTGCTCAAGGACGAGGCCTTCGGCCGCTGCCAGCGTCTCCGAGATCGCTTGCGCACCGAATGTGTTCCAGTCGAAGCCCGTCCTTTCAACATTGTCACGCAGCACGAATGCGTGTGCGCTGATGAAACTGCCGCCAGGCGCCAACGCCTCAGCGAATTTTTTGGCGATGCGCCGCAACTCGGCGAGATCATCCAGGTAGTAGAGCACCTCCGAACAGAAGATCAAATCCATCTCATCCGGCAGCGCGTCGGCAGAGAAATCCAGTACGCCGAATTCAATGTTCGGCTGATCGCTGCATCGCGCACGGGCCCGCTCGATGGCTATGGCGGAGATGTCAGTTGCGGTCAAATGGCCCACACGCGGCGCCAGCTGCCGCGTGAAGTGGCCCTCCGCGCAGGCCAGTTCGAGCGCCCGTCCGATGGGACCAGCAGGCAGGATTTGGAGCTGCCGCTGATATTTTTCCTGCTCATAGAGCGAGCCGTAGTTCCACGGGTCCTCGGTCGCGAAATAGCTGTTCCAGAACGCCGTGCGATCATTCCTGTCCGCGGTCCGTGCTCGGTGCGGCGTTGCAGGAGGTGGTGCTGGTTCGGCGCTTGACCGAACCAGCTCCCGCGCTTCAGCTGCCAATTGGGCGAGTTTGCCGAAGTGGCTGTCCAGATCGGGCCGACGTTCGGCTGCGGACAACAATGCCTCGGCTGCAAGCGTGTTTGGCGTATCGGCACTGGCGTCCTTTTGCAGTGCGATCAGTTCAATCCAATGATCCCTTGTCACTGTCCCGAGTACGCCGAACTGCACGACAGCTTCGATCTGGCCATCCATCATCAGGTAGGCATAGATTTGATCGATTCCTTCCGGAAGCTCGGTCGAGGTTGGATTTCGAGCGTCGACGCGAATTCCGAGTATCCGCGCCAGCCTACGCGGTGCGGCAAGATCGTCGGCATCGAGAAGCATTTGCTCGAGATGATACTGGACGCGACGACCCGCGACCGGATCGTCCCAGACGTTGCCGAGTTCGATGATCAACTCGGTGAGGGCGCCGCCGAACCTGTCCCACCGGGCAGCCAATTGCGCTGGCACCGATAGGCTTCCTACCATCAGGCCATCGAAGGCCACCTTGGCGATCTCACGCGCCCACTTACGTGCTGCCGGGAGCGCGCGTAGGGATTGCGGGTTGATCGAGCCGCCGCCGCTGCCGCAATCCGACGCAGCGTTCCACAAGGCGAACCACGCGAGTGCTTCGGAAGCGGTGCGGCCGATCGCCTCGATCGCTCCATTGGCGTGAGCCGATCCTGGGTGTTTGACCCCGGGATCAGGAGAAAAGCCGCGGGCGATCACGATTTCCGCGTCTGCCAGCATCTGCGTCGAATTGCGGGTGAGGGCGTTGGGGCTGGCTCGATAGAAGGCGAGCGGCTCGTCGACCATCACCCAATTCTTGCCGAGACGTGCGACGCGCTGCCACAGATCCCAGTCCTCGCAGGTGCGCAGCGACACATCGAAACCGCCCAACTCGACGATTGTCTCCCGGTCGACCAGCAGCGCGTGAGTGGCGATGGCACACCGGCGGGCGAATGTTTCGAAGGGCTGGATCGCGACCTCGGGGGCGATGCTCGACGGGGTGAGTGCACCATCGGGCATCACGCGCCGAGAACCGCAATAGGCGGCCACTGCATCGGGAGCGGCTTTCAGTGCGTCCAGCATTTTCGTAAGGAAGCTGGCATCGACCCAATCGTCGGCATCCAGGAACATCAGCCAGTGACCGCGCGCCGTCGAAATCCCGTTATTGCGCGCGCCGGCGGGACTCTTCGCGCGAGAACTCAACGTCCGAAATCGGGCATCTTGTTCCACATAACGGGCGATGGTCGCGGGGGTGCGGTCCGTGGAGGCGTCGTCGACGATGATCGCCTCCCAATCCACGATTTCCTGATCGAGAAGGCAATCGAGTGCGCGCGTCAGCGTTACCTCCGCGTTGTGCGCAGGAACTACGATTGAAACCAATGGATTATGCGCCACGTTGTCTTACCCATGCCTGGTTCGAAGGTAGAACAAGATGCGTTGATCTTTGTCGGCGTAGGCCGTCACAATCGACGCCGATCCGTTCGACCCATCGTCCACCACGACTATATCCAGCATCTGGTAGGTCTGCCGGCGAATGCCGGCATGCGTTGCGCCGATGTTTTGCTCGACATTGAACATTGGTACCACACCGCCTTGCGGTAGCATTATTCTGGATCATCGAGCTTTCGTTTTCTTCGGCGAGAGTCTGCGAATGTCAAAACCGGATAACGGCATCGGATGGCAGCACCGCCCTGTCAAGATCGGGGCGAATTAGAGGCAAGAAAAAGACTTGAAGACTGGCTTGAATGGCAAGCGCTCATGCCCGACGGCTTAGAGCTGCGGCCATCGGCAAAAGGATGATCGCGGGCGAAGACGCGAGCGCAAGCTGGTCCGGATCGACCCACTCGGAACCGCGGCCGAACTGAGAGCGCTGCAGTTGCCTGATGATGGATTTAAGGCGCTCGATCTCACCGTCGCGGTGCTCGACAACGGCCGCCATGTTACGCACAAGATGCCGCCGACGGGCCTGTTTGCTGGGCAGATTGTCGAGGTCGAGCCGCATGTTCAAATTTACGCGCGAACCGGCTTAAGCCGAAAAGATTCCGGCTTGCGAGCCGGGTATTTTACTGACATGTTTACCAGTTGCTAAATTAGCACTGTGGCATCTGTTCAAATGAAGGGAATAGGGATGGCCAAGGAATCTTCGAGTACCGCTTCTTCGGCAAATAAAGCGGACGCAAATCTGACAAGTAATGCAGACGGAAACGGGCTGGCCTTCATGGCGGGCCAGGCTCGCGAGAGCGGGGCCTCCGGCGACGCTGTAGGTGTCGACAAGATACGTGATCTGCTGTTCGGCAACCAGATGCAGGACTATGACCGCCGCTTTTCCAAGCTTGAAGAACGGGTGTTGCAGCGCTTCAAGGATGTCGAATCGGAAGCCAAGCGCAATCTTGACATGTACGAGTCGAATGCAAAGAAGCAGGTCGATTCGCTTGCGGCGCAATTGCGGAACGAAAAAGATTCACGAGCCGATGCCGACAAGGAGATTGACCGGAATCTTCGCGAGCAAAACCAGGCACTTGAAAAGCAGGTGCGCGCGTTGTCGGATCAATTGAGTGCGCTTGAACGCGACGTTTCGGACCGGATAAATCGAAACGATCATTTGCTGCGTGAGGAAATCAAGCAGAAGAATGAAGGCGTTCAGATGCTGATAGAGAAAATGTTTGCTGATCTCAGCAACGTCAAGACCGACCGAAATCTTTTGGCGGGTCTGTTCGTCGAGGTCGCAAAATGTCTGAATCAGGATCCTGTCGGCAGCAAGAGCAACTCGGAACGTAACTGGAAAGTGAGTTGATGGGACCTTGACGTCAACCGTCGACCCAGTCAGCCTTCCGCAAAGAACTGCCTCGAACGATACAGAGATTGATCGCGAGGCTCTGGCCCGTCTTTTGATCGAAATTGCCCGGAACGTCGATCCGGACTATCGTGCGCGTTTCGACGGAGTTCCAACCGCCGATCCTCGCATGGAAACGCTGCGCCAGTTGCTGGTCAGCCGCGAAATTTCGGAGCTTTCACGAGTTACGCACCTGCTGGACGAACCCGAGCAGCTCGCGGCAGCCGTGGGCGGCGTTCTTCCCAGTGCGGCCGCGCGAGCGTCTCATGCGCAGCTCGGCGAGGCGCTTGCGCCCGCTGTCGAAAGGGCTGTGCAACGGTCAATCCAGAAGAGCCCGCGCACGCTGACGGATATATTGTACCCGGTGTTTCTGCCGGCAATTCGCAAGTCGATCGGGGAAAAGATCGACCAGACCTTTCAGTCGCTGAATGAAACTTTAAGACATATATTTACCTGGCACGGGCTCAAGTGGAGATTTGAATCATGGAGAACTGGGGCTAGCTTCTCTTCAGTTGTTCTGAAGCATTCTCTTATCTATCGCGTAGAGCATGTCTTTCTCATTAACCGTAATTCCGGGCTTTTGATAGCGCATGTAACTGCCGACAATGCAACGAGCGAAGACCCTCAACTCATTTCTTCGATGCTCAGTGCAATTCAAGATTTTGTAAAAGACTCATTTAACGAGAAAGAGCAGAGCGGCCTGGACACAATCCGTTTTGGCGACCTTCGTCTCTGGTCGGAAGTTGGACCGTTTGCCACCCTGGTTTCGGTGATCCGAGGAAATCCGCCGGAGGAATTGCACGAAATAGTTCGCGATGTATTGCTTCGCATCCATGCGGAATGCTCACAGGCTTTAGAGCAGTTTGACGGCGACAGTTCGCAGTTGGCCGGCGTAGAGGCGCAGTTGCAGACCTGCGTCGAGCTGAAGCAGGAGGAATCGAACCAGGGATTTCCGTGGCTGGTGGTGGCTGCAGCCCTGCTGGTTTTGATTCCGGCAGGCGGTTGGTTCTTTCTTTCCTGGCAATCCGGGCAGCGCTGGCACGCCTATGTGTCGCGACTGGAGACCCAGCCGGGCATCATCGTTGCAGAACAAAAGATACGCGGCGGCCAATTCTATATTGCCGGCCTGAGAGACCCGCTTGCCGCCGACCCGCAGTCGCTGTTGTCCGGAACGCAGGTCGATCCCGCCCGCGTTCATTCGCAGTGGCAATTCTATCAGAGCCTTGAACCGGAGTTCGTGTTGAAGCGGCTGACGGCGTCGCTGGCTCCGCCGGATACAGTACGATTTTCGATCGTCGATGATCGCATCGTTGCCGAGGGTGAGGCTCCCGACACCTGGATAGATCGGGCGCGCGCAGCGGCCCGACAGCTTTCGGCAGGCGGACCGGAATTCGACATCTCCAAGGTTCGTGATGTGAGCCCCGAAGCACGCGCGGCGGAGCGCTGGCAGGCCTATGTGTCGCGACTGGGGACCCAGCCGGGCATCATCGTTGCCGAACAAAAGATACGTGATGGCCAATTCTATATTGCCGGCCTGAGAGACCCGCTTGCCGCCGACCCGCGAGCTCTGCTGTCCGGAACGCAGGTCGATCCCGCCCGCGTTCATTCGCAGTGGCAATTCTATCAAAGCCTTGAACCGGAGTTCGTTTTGAAGCGGCTGACGGCGTCGCTGTATCCGCCGGACACAGTACGATTTTCGATCGTCAATAGTCGCATCATTGCCGAGGGTGAGGCTCCCGACACCTGGATAGATCGGGCGCGCGCAGCGGCCCGGCAGCTTTCGGCAGGCGGACCGGAATTCGACATCTCCAAGGTTCGTGATGAAAGCCCCGAAGCACGCGCGGCGGAGCACTGGCAGTATTATGTGTCGCGACTTGAGGCCCAATCGGGGATCATCGTCGCCCAACAAGCGGCGAGGGGCGGACATTTCTACATTTCCGGCCTGAGAGACCCGCTTGCCGCCGACCCGCAAGCTCTGCTGTCCGGAACTGGGGTCGATCCCGCCCGCGTTCATTCACAGTGGCAATTCTATCAGAGCCTTGATCCGAAGTTCGTTGTGAAGCGGCTGACAGCGTCACTGACCCCGCCTAAATCGGTTCGGCTTTCGATCATCCAGGGCCGCATCGTTGCTGAAGGTGAGGCTCCTGCCGCCTGGATCAACCGGGCGCAGGCCGCTGCCGAACAGCTTTCGGCGGACGGAGTGGTTCTGGATGTCTCGCAGCTGCGTGAGCTGGACCTTGCGGAACTCAATCATTTGAGGCAGGCCATCCAGACGACCGATATTTTCTTCTCTTCCGGCAAAGTTGTGCCGGGGCCAGAGCAGACGCCGGTTCTCGACAGGTTGGCGGATCAAATAAAGGAATTCGCCCAAGATGCCCGCAAGTCAGGCGTGACAGCGCGGTTCATGTTGACCGGCCATTCGGACGCCACGGGCCGTGAGACGGCCAACGCGTCGATCAGCGCCGCCCGCGCCGAGACAGTTCGTGCGCTTCTCAAGAAGCGCGGCGTCGCTCCGGAACTGCTGCTGGTTCGGGGCGCGGGCACCTTTGAGCCGGCTGTGCCTGAAAATAGTCAAACCGGTAGCTCCACCAATCGCCGAGTTTCGGTTACGGTAAACCTGGATTAGGGCAAGATGTTGCAAAAAAAGATCTGTATGCTGGGCGGGTTCTCTGTCGGAAAGACGAGCCTGGTTCGCAGGTTTGTGCAAAGCATCTTTTCAGAAACCTACTTGACCACGGTGGGAGTGAAAATCGACAAGAAGAATGTCGCACTCCCGGACAAAACCGTGGATCTGATTTTGTGGGACTTGGCCGGCGAAGACGATATCGGCTCATTCCGCGTCAGCTATGTTCGAGGTGCAACCGGGCTTGTGCTTGTCGTCGATGGAACCCGCGCTGCTACTCTTGCCGTGGCGCTCACGCTGCGCGAACGGGCCGAGGCCGAATTCGGCGCTATGCCGTTCGTATTGCTGATCAACAAATCCGATCTGGCCGATCGGTGGGCAATATCGGATAGTGAGATTAACGAACTGAGGCAACGTGGATGGCAAATCTATCTAACAAGTGCGCTCTCGGGTGAGAATGTTGATGATGCGTTTCGTCAACTTGCTTTGATGGTAACCAGATAGACCATGCATGGATTGCCAAGAGAAGTCCGAAGTTGGATTTTCAATTTCTTCTACAATGGGCACTCTGTCGCATATCTGAAAATCGACGCCCAGCTTTGCATAGCTGCCAAGGGCGGAAATGTTGAACATTACGGACTCACATCGCTTCGCATTGGCAAAGCTGTTGCCGAGCAGCTTGAATTTATGGAAGGTTTGCTGCCTTGCCCGGAGCTTCCGTTTCACATTGCCATGGTCGAGCTGCCCAGCGGGCGTGTCGCGGACCTTCATTTTTTTGCTGACAATGCCTGCGTGTGGCTGCTCTTTCTTGACGCCACTGCCGAACGCGACAATAGGCAGCGGCTTCAACAAAAGGCCTATGAAATGACACTCCTGCAAGAGAGGGAGCGTCAACTCAACGAGAAATTACAAACGACGAACGAGGCGTTGAGGAAGAGCCAGGAGGGATTGGCGCGTGAATACCAGCGCGCCGAAACCCTGCTCCTCAACATTCTTCCGGCGTCGATCGCGGAGCGGTTGAAAGCGCACAAAAAAATTGCTGACAACCACGCGGAAGTGAGTGTGCTTTTTGCCGACATCGTCGGTTTCACGGAACGAGCGCGGAGCGTCGGAGCCGTGACGACGCTCGCAATTTTAAACTACTTCTTCAAGGCGGCGGATCGGCTCTCGGAACGATACGGCTGCGAAAAGATCAAGACAATCGGCGATTGTGTGATGGTGGTCGCTGGCCTGCCCACCGCGCGATCCGATCATGCAAAGGCCCTCGCACGCTATGCACTTGAGCTGCGCAAGGCGGTTAAGCGCGAAAGCTTCGCGGGAGAACCGCTGAGACTCAGAATTGGAATTCACTCGGGACCAATCGTCGCGGGCGTCATAGGCAAGAGGCGGTTTGCCTATGACCTGTGGGGCGACACCGTTAATCTCGCCTCACGTATTCAAACGTCCGCGGAGCCCGATGAAATCCGTATTTCGGATGCAACTCGCCAACTGCTTGGACCAAATTTTGCTTGCGACCCACTCGAGGAAACGGAATTGCGTGGTACAGGCCGTGTGCGGATGTGGCGGCTGCCGGCCTGATTGCCGCATGGCAGTGCCGACCCTGGAGCCCACGCATCTCAAGCCGCAAGCTATTATTACGCGAAGTTTTGACCCGATGGTGCCCTTCATTGTCCGCATCGCGAATGGCAGCAATGCGGATCATTTGCAGTCTTCCGACGGTCTATTGGGCGACTTGGGACACGGCTGACATCAGTTCCTGCGGGTTTGGCGCCCCAAACATGTATCGCCCACCCTCTGGAACCTCCGTGAAGCTCCAGCGGACGATCCCCTGCCGGTCCAGCAGGAATTGACCAATCAGTTGTCCGTGTCCCGTTGCCATCATCTGCTGGTCGGCTTCGGTCACTTCGTAATTGTCCTTCTTGCCGAGGAATTCGCTGGCCGCAAAAGGATCCATGGGACCGGGCAACTCGCCTGGTAAGTCGACCCGCATATCCTTTGCCACTGCCATCGAGACCTTGTACGGCCAGTTCGTCTCGTTTTGGGTGAATTCGAGATTTGGCAGTCCAAAAGCACGATGTGAAGCGCGTTCAGGATCTGAGGCCGCAAGCAGATTTGGCATCGGGTGGTAGCGGAAATAGAGACGCGCCCGTTCGATCGGCGTGTTGACCACCGTCAGGCTCTCCACGCCCCTTTCGCGCAGCTCCGGATCAAGCCGCGCCTGAGCGGCGATATGGCGCCGGCAAAACGCACAATGCAGACCTCGAAACAGACCGACCAGCACCGGTTTTTGCCCGCGAAAGTCGTCAAGCGCGATCTTGCCTTCCTGGGTAATGGCGTCGAGTACCAAGTTCGGTGCACGGTCGCCCGGTTGAAGCGGTACCAAGTCACTAGGCGCGGACATTTCCAATCTCCAACCCCGGCTAATCGAGAAAAGGCAGCACCACAAGCGCTTCCGGGTCGAGCCCGTGCTGGGCGCATATACCCTGCGCCAAGGAAAAGTAGCGTTCGGCCTCGGCAAGATTGTTGAGGTCGAGATTAAGCGTTGCCAGACCATCATAGCACGGAAACAGCAGTTGGGGTTCGCCCGTTTCGCGGGCTACGTCCAGTGCTTCGTGGAACAAGCCAACGGCCAGTTCCGGACGGCCGTTGCACTGGTGGATCTGCCCAAGCACAATCAACGGCACCGGCAGATGCTCTCGCTGATCGAGTGCCCGGTCGATCTCGATGGCTTTCTCGGCAGCAGGCACGCCCTCTGTTGGACAGCGATCCGTGAAAGTACAACAAGCGACCGCCAGATTGGCGAGAAGGCGCGCCTGGAAGCCCAAATCACCAATATGGCGCGCGACTTCAAGACCGCGCCGACAGACCTCCATCGCCCGTGCCGGATCGATGGTCGTGTAAAGCACGCCGAGATTGGTGTAGCCGCGGCAGGCCGCGCCCAGCAGACCGGCGGCTTCGGCCAATTCAATGCTGTGTTCGACCTGACGCACGGCTTCACGGTTTCGCCCAAGGCGAGCCAGCGCGACAGCCTTGGTATTGAGTGCCTCGGCGGTCACAAGAGTGGCCTCACGCCCCACCTCGGAGACATGTTCCGTCGTCAGAGCGCCTACGCAATCCAGCGCCGCGTCTGCCCATTTTGCCGCGAGAGCGTGATCTCCGCTACGGAATGCCTGTCGGCCACGTTCTTGCCAGAGATGCGCCTGCTCGACCGGGGCATCCGCTCCATCGAGGAGCGCTGCCGCTTCAGCATAGCGGGATTCTGCCTTCTCCCGCTTGCCGACGTCCCAGAGCAGCCGACCGATCTTACGCAAAACTCGCGCCGACGCGACGCGATTGGCCGACTCGCGGTATGCCTGCAACACCGCCTCGTAGTGATGGTGCGCGATCTCGCGGCGGCCTGCGGGGCCGCTCAAATCGGCAATGCGCTCGGCAATTGTCAGCTTGAGCGGTGTTTGCCCGGTCGCCTCCAACGCAGTCAGTGCTCGCTCGTAGAAACGAAGGGCATCGTCGTTGGCGTATATCATGCGAGCGCGATCGCCGGCCGCCTGCAGGTAATGCGCGCCCTTCTCCCGCTCGGCGCTCTGTGCGAAATGATGACCGAGCACGGTCAAATCCTCTAGCCGTTCCGGATTATCGCCGCACAGTTGCTCCAAGGCAGCACCTATCCGCCCGTGGATTTCGGTCCGGCGTTGCAGGAGCAGATTCTGGTAGATCACGTCCTGCAGCAATGTTTGCGTAAAGCGGTAGCTTTGCGACGAGATCGAGCCTGATCCGGCAACTTCCTCGATGATTTCCGCATCGCAAAGCAGTTCGCAGCCGGCTTCCAGCCGGGCGGGGTCGGCTGTCACGGTTTTCAGAAGCGTGGCATCGAAGCGCGGGCCGATTACCGCGGCTTCCTGGGCCAACCGGCGCACCCCTTGTGGCAGCCGGTCGACGCGAGCAAGCAACATTGCCTGGATAGTGGCGGGAATGCCGGTTGCGACTCCGCCTGCCACAGTCCGCCATCGCTGGCCCTCGCGCATCAGTACACCGCGATCGATAAGGCCGCGAACGATCTCCTCCAAAAAAAGAGGGTTGCCGCCCGCTCGCTCGAGGATCTGATCGACGAGCCCTCCCGCGGAGCTTACCCAGCTCTCGCCGAAAAGCGCCGCCAGCAGGCTGCGACCTTCATCGCTGTTGAGCGGCGAAAGCCTGAGCGCTGTGTGACTGACCCGACTTGAGTCGAGTTGGCTGTTGTCCGGCGCCGGGCGATGCGTGACCAGCACCATCAACCGCGTGCGTTCCAACCTGTCCATCACGAAACGCAGTGCCTCGAGCGACACGGCGTCGGCCCAGTGCAGGTCTTCGACGACAATCAACAGCGGCGACAACGCAAGCCGCCGTTCGATGATTGTGCGGACCGCGTAGAGAATTTGCCGCCGTAGCTGCTCGGGTTCGACATGCTGCAAGGTGGCATCGGGGTCGCCAAGGCCAAGCACATGGTAGAGCAAAGGCATCAGCCGCTTCGCCTCCTCGCCCTGCAGGCCGAGATCGGCAAGCAAGCCTGCGAGCTTCGCCCGCATTTCGTCCCCATCGTCGTTTTGCATCATCCCGGCAGCGCTGCGCACCACTGCGCCTAGGGCGCCAAATGATTGTTCGCCCAGCGGTGAGCACGTGGCCTGCCGCACGGCGACGTTGCGAAAACGATCCTCGTCGCCGACGCGGGCGACGAACTCCTTCACCAGCCGCGATTTCCCGATACCGGCTTCTCCGACGAGGCGGACAAGTTGGGCCGAGCCGCCGCAAGCCTGGTCAAGGCTCGCCAGCATTCTATGGAGCTCCGCAGCACGACCTATCATCGGCGCGCTGAGGCCGAGCGCCTCGAGCCCACGCGCTGCACGCGGCGCCGCAAGCGGTGCATCCAGTCGATGGACGAGCACACTGCCAGCCTTGCCGCGAAGCACGACATCGCCCAGCGACTCGTATGAGAAGGCATGCCGGGTCAGCCTGTGAGTGAGCTCGCCTACCAGCACCTCACCCGGTGCGGCCAGCGATTGCAGGCGTTGCGCCGTATTCACCGTGTCGCCGGTCACCGAATAGGATTTGGCGGTGCCGATGCCCAATCCGCCAGTGACGACCGGACCAGTGTTTATGCCGATGTGGAGTAACAGAGGCGAGCCGGAGTGGGAGGCGCTTTCGCCGAGCCGCGCCGTCCGGGCGATCATGTCGAGAGCGGCGCGAAGCGCACGTTCCGGGTCGTCCTCATGCGCGACCGGCGCACCGAACAAAGCGAGCAGTGCATCGCCGATGAATTTGTCGACGAAACCACCAAAGTTTCGCACGGCTGCCGTCAATTCCTTGAACAGTTCGTTCTGCAGCGTTTGCATGACCTCGGGGTCGAGCTGCTCGCTGAGTGTCGTGAAGCCGCAAAGGTCGGCGAAGAGGACCGTTACCGTCCGGCGATCGGCGTCAGAGACAGGATGCAGCCCTTCATCGCTTTCGATGTTCGCAAGCAGCGACGGAGTTCGAGAAGGCGGCACAATGGTTCGGCTTGGTGTCGGAGCAGGCCGTTCGACGGCTTTTGCGGGCGCACCGACGCTTGCCCCACATTTCGGACAGAACTCGAAATCAGGTGCGCAGGGATAGCCGCAACTGGCGCATGGCACGGGCTGGCGCTTGCCGCACCTTGGACAGAAAGCGTAACCGCCCTCAACCTTGAAACCGCAGCCTGAGCAGTCCATCCAACCAGACCTCACTAGGGGCCGTGACGGCGTGATCTCCCTACGCACTTCACGGCCAGGGTATTCACAAGCATGAACCGATAGCCGTCGACCGGCAAGCGGCAGCGCAAATGGGCATCGGGCGGTCGGGTGGGTCCTGTGGCAGCACGCAGCCAATTCAGTTTGCTGCGTGGCTGTCGGTTGCGAAAGTTCCCTCTTACTTCGGTCTTCCTGCTATCGTGGAGATGAGGAGACGAACCCTTGAGCGAGAATCGTAAGCTAGCCGCAATCCTGGCTGCGGATGTGGTCGGATACAGCCGGCTCGCGAGCGCGGATGAAGATCGTACTTTGGCGAGGTTGCGGACACTGCGCAGCGACCTGATCGATCCGATCATCGCGGTGCACCACGGCCGGGTGATCAAGCGCACCGGCGATGGGGCGCTGGTTGAGTTCCGCAGTGTGGTGGATGCCGTGCGCTGCGCCATAGAGGTTCAGAATGGTATGGTTGAGCGCAACGCCGGCGTGCCGCAGGACCGCCGTATCGAGTTCAGGATCGGCATCCATCTGGGAGATGTGGTCGAAGAAAGCGACGGCGACCTGATGGGCGACGGCGTCAACATCGCCTCGCGTTTGGAGGGAGTCGCGGCGCCCGGCGCCATCTGCCTGTCCGAGGATGCCTATCGCCAGGTCAAGGCGAGGCTCGACCTCTCGGTCAGCGATCTCGGCAGCACACAGCTCAAGAACATCGCCGAGCCGATCCGGGTCTATTCGCTGCAAGTCGGCAGCGCCGGGACCAAGGCGGCCGCGATCTCGGAAACCGCGACGAGCCGGCCGGCTACGGCAGTGCCGCCGAAGCTGTCGATCGCCGTCCTGCCGTTCGCCAATATGAGCGGTGACGCCGAACAGGACTACTTCGCCGACGGCATCTCCGAAGACATCATCACGGCGCTGTCCAAACTGTCGCAGCTCTTCGTCATCGCACGCAATTCATCGTTCACCTTCAAGGGCCAGAACGTCCATGTGCAGGAGGTGGGCACGAAGCTCGGCGTGCGGCATGTACTCGAGGGCAGCGTACGCAAGTCGGGGAACAGGGTGCGCATCACCGCGCAGCTCATCGATGCAACCACGGGCGGCCATCTTTGGGCGGAGCGGTTCGATCGCGACCTGACCGACATATTCGCGGTGCAGGACGACGTGACGCAGCAGATCGTCGGTGCGCTGGCGCTCAATCTGACTGAGAGTGACCGTCAGCGGCTGGCGCCCGAGCACCCGCGCAACACGGAGGCGTATGACTATTTCCTGCGCGGCCGGGAGCTGTGGCACCGGCTGACGAAGGAGACGAACGTCGCAGCCCGCGACCTCTTGCAACGCGCCACCGAACTGGACCCGAAGTTTGCCTCTGCCCACGCTTTCCTCGCCCTCACGCACGGGATCGATTACCTGAACAGGTGGGGTGCGTCACCGCCTGAATCGATGGCGCAAGCGGAGGAGGCCGCAACGCGAGCGGTAACGCTGGATGACAGCGATCCCTGGGCGCACTGGGCGCTGGCGATAGCCAAGCTGTACACACGACGGCACGATGAGGCCATCGACGAGGTCGAGCGCGCACTGGTCCTCAATCCGAACTTCGCCGAAGCGCACGTCGCCCGCGGCGAGGCGCTGTATTACTCGGGCAGACCCGAGGAGGCCCTTGAGAGTTTCGCCCGGGGAAAGACCCTGAACCCATACTTTCCGGATGTGCTTCTGCACTTCCAGGCTTTGGCCTTGTTTCAACTGGGAAGGTTCGACGAGGCCGTTGACCTCTTGCTGCAACGGCTGGCGCGCAACGCTGTCACCGACGTCTCGCGCGCGCTTCTGGCTGCCAGCTACGGCCATCTGGGCCGTCTCGCCGAGGCCCGCGCGGCATGGCAGGAGGTGCTTCGCGTCAATCCTGGCTATTCGCTGGAGTACCGTCGCAAAGTCCTGCCTTATAAGAATCCTGCCGATTTCGAACTCATGGTCGACGGCCTCCGCAAGGCCGGCATCGTGCAATGACAGGTGAGGCCATGCGGCCGGATCAGACGCTGTAGGCTTGGCCGATCTTGCGCCATCGTGGGTTTTCGCGAACCAGTTTCAGGTTGTCGGTGGTCTCGGCAAATGTCCGCGAACGGTATTGCCGGAGTAGGTCCGGGAAGAGCGCCCCTTCCGGCAGGCCGGCAAGCTGCTCGCGGACTGAGATCTTTTCATCGATGACCCGGGTGCCCCAGGCATTTTCCCTTACCTGCAGCTCCGCAGCCAGATCACGCTCTTCCGGCGCGGTTTTTTCCAACGCAGCCAGCAGGATCGAGTGGAAAAGCGCTACATAGCCAATCTGTCTCAGGCCGCCGACAACCCGCACCCGCGGCAATATGGCAAGAACGAGGAAGGTCAAGAACAAGTTCGGCAGCAGCACGCCGTCCAGCAGTGCCTGCTTGAGATGCGGCCGCTCGAACGGGATGGAAAGACCATGCGGCCTGTCAGGCTCGATCAGATGCCCGTTCTCAAGAACGAGCTTGCGCACGCGCTCCTCGCGGATGCCCCAGAAATAGTCCGTGGCATTGGGCAGGAATCTGCCGAATGGGCCCGATGCGGCCTCTTGCAAGGCATGTTCGAGACGCTGGCGTCTTGCGGGTTCGATGAGCAGCCTGGAAAGAAGGCTGCCTTCATATTCCAGATGCCGCGCCATGGCAGCCGCAGCGAGCCGATCATCGATGAAAACCGGCAGGGCCATGCCGGAACGATCCCAATTGGCGACCAGATCCTCGTTGAGGGCTGTCATGGCATCGGCGGCGGTTCCAAAGACCTTATCCTGACTGGCAAGCAGTGTACCGAGCCAGCGGCTGGCATCCGTTTCATCGCCCACCGCTTCGAGCGCGCGCTTGTTGAGGGAGACGGGACCGGCCACGCAGGCGCTTTTGCGGCACAGTTTGTGGCGCCCCATGCCAAACAGGTTGACCTTGTCGTCGCCGACATCGAGCCATCCGGGCCCCTCCCGGCCAATTGTCTCCATGGTCATCGTCGTTCCCATGAAGCCGACGAAGGCAGACAGCTCGTTTTCGACCGCGCCGAGCCAGGCAAACAGGAGGGCATCGAAGGTGATCCGGTCCATCAGAAGCAGGCAGTGCAGGCCGGACTGAATTACCGGTCTGTGCTCGAACTCTTCGAGGGCCTTGCCGATCTCCTCAGGCTGCATAATTACACCGAGGCGCTGATGCAGGACTTCGCGCAGGATCGAGCGGGCAGCGATCGCCGGCCCCGATGCGGGCCTTGCCACCGGCCGCCACAGATGGCGGGCGTAGTCGGAAACCGGAGCATTCCAGTTCTGCTCGATGTCACGCACGACTTCCGGGCAGAGCAGCGACAGCACAGCCAGAATTTCCACCGGAGGCGCAGGGGTTGGATCAAAGACGGCGGTCATCGGTCCCGTCTAGCCGCTTGCGGGGCAAACGCCAAGTGAGAGCGGACCCACACGAATTTTTGGGTCGGCTGAACACCTAAGGCAAAACAGCGGATCTTAGAACCGCAGCCGGGCCATACTCAGGAGGTCGCGGTACTGCCCGTCGGTAAAACCGGCCTTCACATGCCGGCCTTCGACCTCGAACCCGTGGCTTTTGTAGAGACGGATGGCCGGTTCGTTGTCGGCATAGACGGTCAATTCGACCCGCCTCAGGGCGCGCCAATTGTCGGCCACGTCAAGCAGCGCCCCAAGTATGGCAGAGCCGATGCCCTTGCCGACAAAGGCATCGTCAAGGCCGATATTGATCTCGCCGATATGCGAACGGCGCGGCGAACCCTGCACGACCAGACTGCCATGGCCGACGATCTTGCCGTCCAACTCCGCAACGATCCAGGTGGTTTCCTGGCCGGACTTGGCGATGCGCCGCTCCACCTGCTCCACCATCTCGAAGGGCATCCTGAACGTACCCCAGCGGAAGCCCGGCATGTTGAAGATAGCACAAAGCGCCTCCGCATCGCTTGGCCGGACGGATCGGAGCTGCGGCCGGATTTTCTCGGAAGATGGCGAGGTCGTGTTGGTCATGGCGTTCCCGGCGAAGGCAATCGGCCCGGCACAATGCACCGGACGGCACCTGAAAATCCAGCCGTCTTTGCAACCTATGATGCCGATTGCGACATAAAATACCGGGAGGCGGCGTAGAGTTTGAAGACGCCACTGATGCCGATCCAGCCGAAAAGGGCGAGCCAGCACAATGTCCCGGTCGCCGTCCAGTCGATCCGATGCACCGCAGCGTCGGTGATGACGAGTCCAAGGATAGCAAGCAGGCCAACCAGAAACTGCGCCAGGCCGAGCACCAGCAGTTCCTCGCGCGGCGCGCTTCTCCAGACGAGATATATGCCGCCCGCACCGGCGAGGAAGATGGCGCTGTAGACCTGAGCGTGGAAGGCATCGACCGGCCATGGCCAGATGCTGCTGAACGTTAGGGGAAACAGCAACAGGCCGACGCCATAGAGCCCAAGGATCACCGATTCCACCGGCATGTAGCCGCGCCACGCGGAGCTTAAGGTCACGCCTTTTGCAGAAGGACGGGCCCTGGCCCGCCACAGGAACATCCCGGATACCGCGACCGAGCCCAGATAGACCAAAAACCAGAGCCAGGGCGCTTTGCGCCCAAAGTTGAAATAGCCGAGATTGACGAACGAAGCCACCGACACGATGGCGGTGAAGATGAAGGCCATGACGAGCACGAGCCTGCCGGGCGACCAGCGGTTCCAAAACAGCAGCGCCGCCATCACGACCATTTCGGCGGTGTAGAAGCCGCCGAGGAAGCGAGCATTGAACGGCGTGACGGCCCAAGGCCAGCCCGGCTTGACCAGCACAGGCGCGAAAAATAGGCCGGCGCCTATGATCAGGACGATGATGACCACCACAGAGAAAAGGCGCAGGGCCGCGGGAAATGGCGGGTTGTTGGGTGTCGGCATCGGAGAGCGTCCCAAAGGTGAATGCCTATCGGCCATCATAGTGCCGCTTGCGGCAAGTGAAAATCCGCCGAATGGAAATTGAACCATCACCAGGCTGTCTATTCGAATGGTCCGTTTCGAAGTAAAATGAAACACTCGGACCAAAGAGCGGTCCGATCAACACGCCTGGGAGGCGCATCTTCCGGAGCCAGCCCGATGAACGAAGCTCAGGATCTGTTCTCGCTTCTGCGGCAATCGGCCGATGTCGATCCACTGGCAATCGACGCGATCAAGCGAACCATCGCGGAGGGCAAAGACCGCGAACTTTGCCGCATCAATGCGCCAGCCTTCGCCAGCAGGCATGGCCTCGACGAGGAACGCACCATAAGCGCCTTTCTCCATGCGGCGCGGGTGGGCATCTTCGACATTTCCTGGAACGTTCTGTGCCCCGGCTGTGGCGGCGTGCTCGACACCAACGCCACGCTGAAAACACTGCAGAAGGACGAATACACCTGCGCGCTGTGCTCCGAGGGCTATTCGCCAACCCTCGACGAGATGGTCGAGGTGACATTCACCGTCAGTCCCCGCATACGCAGAATTGCCGCCCACAATCCACACGAACTGCCGATGGTGGAATATTTCCGCCAGATCTACTGGGCGTCCGGCGTCGATGTGCCGGATGAGGATTTCGCGAAAAAATTGGAAGCGTTTTCGCTGGAAGATATCGAGCTTGCGCCCGGTGAAAAGGCGCTTCTGCCCATACAGCTTCCGTCCGAATTCATCATCGTCTTCGAGCCGGTCACCCATTCAGCGCAGTTCATCGACGTGAAGGGCGAACCGACAAAGGAGCGCCGAAGCCTCTCTTTGGTCTTCGACCGCGACCATGTCCAGAACCAGACGCTGGAGATGCAACCCGGCCCGCTGCGCATTTCCCTGGAAAACAGGACCGACACCCGCGTGCTGCCGACGGTCTTCATCGCCGGCCAGGCCTTGCATGATTTCCTGGGCAAACGGCGGCCATTCCTCACCGCCAAGCGCCTGCTCACCAACCAGACGTTCCGCGATCTCTATCGCACGGATACGCTCGACATCAACCAGCGCCTGAAGATCACCAGCCTGACCTTCCTGTTCACCGACCTGCGCGGTTCGACCGCGCTTTACGAGCGGGTGGGCGACCTTGCGGCCTTCGATCTCGTGCGCGCACATTTCCAGGTTCTGCACGAGATCGTCGCGGCGGAGGCAGGCGCGGTGGTCAAGACGATCGGTGATGCGGTGATGGCGACCTTCTCGACGCCTGATCGTGCGATTGCTGCGGCCCTCAGGATGCGCGATGCCATGCGGGCGCTCAACGACAAGAGCGGGCGCGAGGACCTGCTGCTCAAGATCGGCGTCCATGCCGGCCCCTGCATCGCCGTGTCCATGAACGAGCGACAGGACTATTTCGGCCAGACGGTCAATATTGCTTCGCGGGTCCAGAACCTTGCCAACGCACAGGCGATCTTCGCCACTCGTGCGGTGGTCGATGACAATCTCACCGCCGATCTCTTACACAGGAACGCGCTGACGCCCGTGCCCCACGAGGTCTCGCTGCGCGGCATTGACCGGGAGATAGCAGTATACACGATCCCCTGAAGGCCCCTGAAGACCTGGGTCCTCCCGGGCCCTCACACGCGCCTACAGATAAAATAGCGATCGGCGGGCACCGAAGGCGGCGGCGCGAGGCGCTGCAACCGCGGGTGATCGAGCGGCGTGCCGCTGACCGCGATGCCGCCGACGCGAAGCAGGCGCGCGGTCAGATCGGGAAGCCAGGTAGAGGTCACTGCATCGCGATCTTCATAGCCGGTGCCGATGTCGGCATGAACGAGAGCGGCGTCGATGCCAATGAACCTGCTCGCCGTCTCGCGTATTTCGCCGAGCACGAGGTTTTCAGCTTCGGGAATTGAGCTGGCGTGTGCGGCAAGTGCGCGGTCGAACGCCACGATCCGGCGTCCGGGCAGGCGCTCGCGCAGATGATGGAACGTCCGGCCATTGCCAAGGCCGAGCTCGAGCACGGGCCCCTCCATCTTCGCCACCTCGGCGCAGACATGATCGAGTATGTCGCGCTGTGCGGTCATCCTCCGGATGAAACTGTCGAGGCGACTCATATGCGTTTGTGTGTCCTGAACCAGCTCAAAAGATCGGCAATGCCCGCGATTAAACCCCGATCGAGCCTCGTCGCATATAGAGGCCCACTATGGGCACTGCAACAACCGAACAGGCTGCCAACGAGGATCGTACCGAGTGGACTTGGCGGCGCAGCGCGCGGCGGAATAGCGATGTCACTTGTAGGGGTCCGCGGCGTCCCGCAACCCGTCGCCGAGGAAGTTGAACGCCAAGATGACGAGAACGACGGGGAGCATCGGCAAAAGCAGCCATGGATAGAACGCGATCACGCTGACGCTGCGCGCCTCGGTGAGCAGGATGCCCCAGCTGGTTATCGGTGCCCTCAGGCCGAGCCCGAGGAAGCTCAGCGCCGTCTCGCCCAGGATCATGCCGGGTATGGAGATCGTCGCCGTCGCGATCAGATGCGACATGAAGCCGGGAATGAGATGCCGCCGTATAATGCGGCTGCTTCTGGCGCCCATCAATTGCGCGGCCAGAACGTAATCCTCCTCGCGCAAGGCTAGAAGCTTCGAACGCACGGCCCGCGCCAGTCCGGTCCAGTCGAGCAGCCCGAGGATGACGGTGATGCCGAAATAGATCAGGATTGGACTCCAGGTTATCGGCATGATCGCCGCCAGAGCCAGCCATAGCGGAATACTGGGGATCGATTGCAGAACTTCGATTATCCGTTGAACGATCAGGTCGAAGATACCGCCGTGATAGCCAGCCAGTCCGCCGATGACAATGCCGAGCAGGAAGCTGAAACTGATGCCGACAAGGCCGATTGTCAGTGAAATGCGTGCGCCATAGATGATGCGCGAGAGCACATCGCGCCCCAGCCTGTCGGTGCCGGCCAGAAAGAGCTGACCGTTTTCGGCGGGGCAGACAAAATGCCTGTCACCTTCGATCAGGCCCCAGAACCGGTACTTGTCGCCCTTGCAGAAGAAACGGATCCGCTGAACATCATCCTGATTCTCGATGTAGTTCCGCTTGAGCGTGTCCATATCCAGCGTCATCTGGCGGCCATAGACGAACGGCCCGACGAACTGGCCGTTGTGGAACAGGTGCACCCGCTGCGGCGGCGAATAGATGTAGTCCATGTTGCGCGTGTGCAGATCGTAGGGCGCCAGGAACTCGCAGATCAGTATCCCGAAATAAAGCGCTGCCAGGAATATGCCGGATACAAGGGCAAGCCTGTGCCGACGGAATTTCCACCACATCAGCCGCAGCTGCGACGCCTGAAAGACCTTCGACTGCTCCGGCGTCATCTCCTCGACCGACTGCAGGTCAAAGGGCGCGATGGAAACGTAGTGTTGCAGTGGGGCGCCCGGAGCGGGCAGCGGCGATTGCGTGTTCATTTGGTGCTGCCGCCTTGCAAACGAATTCGCGGATCAAGTAGCGCCAGCGCCAGGTCGGAAATCAGGACGCCGATGACCGTCAGGAAGGCGAGGAACATCAGGAACGACCCTGCCAGATACATGTCCTGGCTTTGCAGCGCCTTGATCAGCATCGGTCCGGTCGTCTCCAAAGACAGCACTATCGCGGTGATTTCGGCGCCGGAGATGATGGCCGGCAGGATAGAGCCGATATCTGAAATGAAGAAATTGAGCGCCATGCGCAGCGGATATTTGACTAGCGCCCTGAAGGGATGAAGGCCTTTGGCGCGCGCGGTCACGACATATTGCTTATGTAGCTCATCGAGCAGATTGGCGCGCAGCCGCCGGATCATGCTTGCCGTGCCCCCGGTGCCGATGATCAAGACCGGAATCCAGAGATGGGCGAGGATCGACTTCGCCTTGGCCCAGCTCATCGGCTCGCCGAGATATTGCTGGTCCATGAGATGGCCGATAGACGTGCCGAACCAGATGTTGGCGAAATACATCAGGATCAGCGCCAGCATGAAGTTCGGAATCGCAAGGCCGAGAAGGCCGAAGAAAGTCAGGCCGTAGTCGCTCCAGCTGTATTGATGCGTGGCGGAGTACATGCCGATCGGAAAGGCGATGAGCCAGGTAAAGATGATCGTGACGAAGGAAACCAGCACCGTCAGCCACATTCTGTCCCCGACGACGTCGCGAACCGGCAGCTCATATTCGAAGGAATAGCCGAAATCGCCGTGCAGCATCCCGCCGACCCAGTAGAAGTAGCGAATGACCGGTGGCTTGTCGAAACCATATTCCTTGCGCATCATCTCGATGCGATCGGAATCCACCGCTTCGCCCTGAGCCCGAAGCTCGGCAACATAGCTGTCGAAATAGTCGCCTGGGGGAAGTTCGATGATCGTGAACACCAGTGCCGATATGACCAGCAGCGTTGGAACCATCACGGCAATGCGCCAGACAAAATATCGAAGCACGCTCAGGACTCTCCAAGCCAGAATGTATCCGGCATATAGACACCGAAATAGGCGGTCGGGTCGTAGCCGTAGAGCGCCTTGTCAGGCAGATTGCGCAGCCGCGAGGATGCCAGAACCGGCTGATGCGTTCCGTTTACCGTGCCGATCGAAAACACCTGATCGGTATAAATCGACAGCATTGAATTCCAGATCTCGGCGCGCTCCGTGGCTTCGGTCGATGCGTTCCAGCGCTTGAGCAAAGCCATCAACTCGACCACGGGCGGAAGATCGGGCGCTTCGCCGACCTTGCCACGGGACAAGTAGTGAGCACCCCAGAGCGGCCATTGCAACTGGTCATCGACGGTGGGGGCCAGTTGGTAGGGGTTCATGTCGGCGGTCGGCACGCCATTGTCGATGCCCGACCACATCGACATCATGATCTGGCCACCAAGCGCGCGGCTGCGGAAAATGTCGCGCTGTGAAGTCCGGATGAACAGGGCGATGCCGATCTTGCGCCAGTGATCGGTGATGAGCTCGAGCGCGTCGGTTTCCAGCGTGCTTTCGCCGGCCGTTTCCACTACGAGCTGCGCCGGGCGTCCGTCGGGAAGTATCCGCAGGCCGTCATCGTCACGCGCCTGAAGCCCGACCTCGTCGAGCAGGGCATTGGCCTGGTCGGGATCATGGGCGACCCAGGCTTTCGCGAATTCCGGCCGGTAGAGCGGGCTCTCCGGCAGGACCGTATCGGCACTTTCCTGCGCCAATCCGTAGAACACAGCCAAATTGATCTCGCGTCTGTCCACAGCGAGCGAAAGTGCGCGGCGCACGCGCACGTCACGAAAAAGGCCACGCCACACCTGGTCGGCACAATTCAGATTGGGCAGCAGCGCCAGCCGCGAACCTTGTGTGCGTTTCCAGAGATGCATCTTCACCGGGTAGCGCTTCTCCGCATCCTTCAGGAAGGAGTAATCGGTGAAGTCAATTCCCATGCCTTGCAGGTCGCTCTCGCCCGCACCGGTCTTGGCGGAAATGATCGCCGACGAGCTGACACTCATGACAATCCGGTCGACATAGGGCAGTTGCCGGCCATTCTCGTCTATTCGATGAAAGAACGGGTTCCGCTCGAAGACGAACTGCTCAGCCGGCGGCTTGGTCCGGTTCTGCCAGGGATCGAGCGTCGGCAGTTCCGGGTTCTCCGGGCGATACTGCCGCGACATGCGGATATGCAAGAGCGTCCATTTCTGGGCCCGGTTCTCCTTCATGAGGCCGGCGAGCCGGAATGGATCCTGGTATTTCTTGTGGAACTGCTTGAGATAGGCGGCCGGCAGAACAAGCGATAGGGGCGAAGCAGCGGCGAGCTTGGGCAGGAAGTCGGGATTGGGTGCATCCCAACTGTAGCGGACCGTCAACGGATCGACGATCTCGAAGCGTGGCGGCTTGCCGTCCGCCATCAGGGCCGGGGCGAGCCCGCCTTGCGAAAGCTCATCGTTCAGCCAGACATCTTCCCAGCAATAGCGAAAATCCTCCGACGTCAACAGGCTGCCGTCAGACCATTTATGTCCTTCCCGCATCTTAAAAGTGAAGACACGATCATCCGCTACATCGAAACTTTCGAGAATGTCGGCTTGCAGGTTAAGCTTTTCGTCATAGCCGACCAGGCGAGCGTACCCGTAGATCGTCATCATCCGGATATCTTTCTGGCTGCCGATGATCGTGCGCAGCGTGCCGCCATATTGGCCGGGCTGCCGGCCCATCGCAGCGAGATTCAACGCGCGCGGGCGCTTGGGCAGGCGTTCGGCGAGTGCCGGCAGCGCCCTGGCCTTCAGCTGCGGCTCAAGAAATTCCGGCTCCAGATCGCCGGCGCACAACGTGCCCGGCAGAAATGCCGAAGCCATGAGTCCAAGGACGGTGCGACGGCTGATCAATGGCGTAGCTCGCTGACATCGGCCGAACGTCGGGCCAGCACGAGGTGGCCGCCGCCAAGATCGAGCGGCGACAGCACGTCCTCGTCGCCCTCGTCGCGGAATTGCGGTGCCCATGCGCTGGTGTCGGAAGCGCCGCTGAGTGTCAGCGTCTTGAAATCCATCGGCCTGTCGAGATCGGGGAAAGGTACTGCGGCGACCAGTGAGCGCGTGTAGGGGTGGACCGGTTTCCTAAGCAGAATTTCGCGCGGCGCGAGCTCGACGATACGCCCGCCGCACATCACCGCGATGCGGTCTGCCATGTAGTCCACGACCGCCAGGTTGTGGGATATGAACAGGTAGGTCAGGCCCAGTTCCTTCTGCAGGTCCTTCAGAAGGTTCAGGATCTGCGCCTGGACAGAGACATCGAGTGCCGAAACCGGCTCGTCGCAGATCAGGAGTTCAGGCCCCAGCGCCAACGCGCGCGCGATGCCGATACGCTGACGCTGCCCGCCGGAGAAACTATGCGGATAACGCTTTATGAAGCGCGGGTCGAGCCCGATTGCCTGCATCAGGCTCTTGACCGTGGCTAGTCGGGACGCGGCATTGCCACGTCGATGGATTTCCAGCGGCTCGCTCAAAATGTTCTCCACCGTCATGCGGGGTGAAAGCGACGAAACCGGATCCTGGAAGACCATCTGGATTTTCGCGCGCAGCATGCGCAGGGCGTCTCCCTCGGCTTCCAAGATGTCGATCGGACCATCGCGGCCATTGAAGATCACAGAGCCGCTGCTAGGGGTGACAGCCCGCATGAGGATCTTGCTGACGGTGGTTTTGCCGGAGCCGCTTTCGCCGACAAGACCCAGGCACTCACCCCGCCTGATATCAAAGCTCACGCCGTCCACGGCGCGAACAGAGGTTTGATGATCTCCGCCGAACCACCCGGACTTGCGGATCGTGAAGGTCTTTGTCAGATCCCTGACCGACAGCAGGAGGTCGTCCGGCCCCTTCGATGCCGGCGCCGTCTGCTTGCCGAGCAGGTTCCCGACATTCACCGGCACCTCGCGGAGTGCCTTTAGCCTTTCGCCGGGCTTCAGGTCGAAATGCGGTACGGCTGCCATCAGGCCCCTCAGGTAAGGGTGGCCCGGCCGGCGGAATATCGCCTCCACAGGTCCCGCTTCCATGATCTCGCCATGGTACATGACCACCACCTCGTCGGCGACGTTGGCGACCACGCCAAGGTCGTGCGTGATCAGCAGCATCGCCATGTTCAGCTTCGTCTGAAGCTCGCGCAGCAATTGCAGGATTTGCGCCTGGATGGTGACGTCCAACGCCGTCGTCGGCTCGTCGGCGATCAACAAGGCGGGCCGGCAGATAAGCGCCATGGCGATCATGGCGCGCTGACGCAATCCTCCCGAAAGTTCAAACGGATACATGTCATAGGCGCGCTTGGGATTGGGAAAGCCGACAAGGCTGAGCATTTCCTCGGTCCGCGCCTTGCGCTCTGCCCGAGCCGTGGGCGTATGAATCTGCAGGGATTCGCTGACCTGGTTGCCGATCGTGTGCAGCGGCGACAGCGATGTCATGGGCTCCTGAAAGATCTTGCCGATGCGGCTGCCTCTCAACGCCCGGATCTCGGGTCCATCACGCGGCATCTGCAGGATATCCTGCGTCGTGCCGGGCTTTTCAGGATCGGAAAATAGGATACGGCCACGAACATGGGCTGTGTTCGGCAAAATGCCCATTACTGCCTGGCTAAGAACCGATTTTCCGGAACCGGACTCGCCCACAAGCGCGGTAACCTTGCCGGGAAGGACGCGAAGATTTGCCCGCCTGACGGCATGCAACGGTCCTCCGATAATGGCAAAAGAGATGCCAACGTCTTCGACCCGAAGTAGATCAACGCCCGAATTCATTCTCACACCAGCCCACTCCTGCCGGCCTACCGGGCGGCAGACCCAGAAAGCGAGACTAGCGCATTGCCAGCCTAGAGCAACTTGGATTCGAAACGGTCGCCAGTGGCGAATCCGGCGACCGGACTGCTTACCAAAGGCGTTCGGATCAGATTGGGGCGCGCTACTGGAGCTTCCTCGGGTCGCCCGCCGACAGCCGTGCGGCATCGCGATGAAGCAGCATGACCTGCTCGGCCTCCGATCTCCGGTCGTAAATCGACTCCAGCGCACCGTCTTCATCGAGTGCGAGAGCGCCCGACAGATCGGGTGAAAGCACCGTCAGCTTCTGCTTGATCCCCGCCAGTTCCTCGTTGCCGAGCGTCAGCCAGCTGTTGGCGCCGCAATAGCTGGCGAAGTCTTTGCTGGCGAGAACGCGGTGCGGATATTTCTTGGTCAGGGTCTGGAGGCGCTGGACCTCGTTTACAGCCGAGCCGAAGACAGAGAATGTGAGCCGGTCGGTAAGCCCGACATTGCCGAACATCACGTTGCCGACATGCAGGCCGATGCCAAATTTTATGTCGGAAAACCCCTTTTCCTTCCTTCGCAGATTGAGATCCACCATGCGCGCAGTGGCCTTGTGCGCTGCCGCCAGAGCAGACTGGCAGGCGATTTCGGACTGCGAGCGATGCCTTTCGCAAGGGTAGACGGCAATGAAGCCATCCCCTATGAAACTCATGATCTGCCCGCCATTGCGATTGAAGGGCGCAGCAATGGCATCGAAAAACTGGTTCAGCGTATCGATGTAGATTTCGCGGCCGGAAGTTTCGGCAAGCCTTGTCGACCCGCGCATATCGGCCATGACCAGTGCGGCCCGGATTGTGTCGCCCTCGCCGCGCTTGATCTGGCCGTCCAGCACGCGTCTGCCGGCGTCGCCGCCGAGATAAGTGGTCATCATGTTGTCGGCCAGCTTGGTGAGCACCGCCATTTTGGTTGCGATGGCGAGATGGTTTTGGATACGCAGCAGCGCCGAAATCATGCTGTCGGTGAAACCTGAAGCACTATCGGTGGACCATGACCCGATCATGCCCTGACTGGTATTGCCGTTGAAAGGATGGACGAAAGCCATGTAATCGGTCACGCCCATAAGCCTGAGCTCATCGAAAACAGGAAATTCCGACGGGACCGACGGATCGAGCCGACGCCGCAGATGGTCGAGCTTGTTGCTGAGCAGATGGTAGTATGGGCTGGTCAGAAACCTGTCAGAATGAACGCCGTCCTTTTTGCGGAAGCCTTCCACTTCCATGCCTTGGCCGCGAAGCCAGGTGAAGCCAAGCGCGTCATAAAGCGGATGAAGCATCGAAAAGCTCAAATGCACCCGCTTCAGCGGCAGGCCGGCAGCAGCCAGCCGTTCGCAAAACCCCTTTACCAAGGTTTCCAGCTCGTTGCCCGCCAGCGCCGACTGTGTCAGCCAATCGGCAACCTTATCCATGAGAATTGTGGAAATTTCTGCTTGCGCCGTGCTCATACCACCTCGAAACCCGTCGAAGACGGAGCCGTTATCCTTCGATCCGCCATAACACAGTCCGCCAGCGACCCAAAGATACCCCAAAGTCAACCAGGCCGGCTTCGGCGGCAGAACGGCGAAATCCCCAATAACTGTCCTTGCAACCAAGGAACAGGTTCAACTGCATTCATGTCTTGTGGCGTTATGTGGCGAAGCTGCGGGCGGAGTGCAATCACGATCCTGACATCGGGCAGAAAATTCGCCGGCTGGGAACGCCGTCAGGCCTTCACCACCGTCTCTCGGAGGAGCCCGAGACGGCCAAAAACATTGCGTGTATCGACAATCAGAACGGCGTGATCAGCGATTGTCCGATAGTCGATCGCGTCATGGTCGGTTGCAACAACGACAGCATCGAAATCCTTCAAGGCCGCCTCGGTCAATTCGACCGAGCGGCGCCCCTTGATCGCCATATGCTCCCGTGTAGTCGGTATCTCGGCAACATGCGGATCGTGGAATTCCGCCTTGCCGCCCCATTCCTCGATGAGTTCAATGAGCCGCAATGACGGGCTTTCGCGTATGTCGGGCACATTCTTCTTATAGGCGAGCCCGATGATGAGAATGCGCGAGCGGCTGAGCGCCTTGCCGCAGCGCCGGTCCAGCGCTTTCGCCAGTTCATCGACCACATGACGTGGCATGGCAGTGTTGATCTCCGCCGCCAGCTCGATGAAGCGGGTCGGCAGTTCGTATTCGCGCGCCTTCCACGTCAGGTAGAAGGGATCAATCGGAACGCAGTGCCCGCCCAATCCGGGGCCAGGATAGAAAGGCATGTAGCCGAAGGGCTTGCTCTTGGCCGCCTCGATCACCTCCCAGATGTCGATGCCCATCGCGCCGAGCACGATCTTCAATTCGTTGACGAGGGCTATGTTGACCGAACGGAAGATGTTTTCCGTCAGCTTGACTGCCTCGGCGGTCGCCATGGTGGAAACCGGAACGACGGTTTTGACCACGCCTTGGTAGAAAGCCTGCACGAGCGTCGCCGCTTCAATGCCGTCACCCGCCACGACCTTGGGGATCGTCGCGACTTCAAAGTTGCGATTGCCGGGATCCTCGCGTTCGGGCGAGAAGCCGAGGAAGAAGTCTATCTTCGACTGCAAGCCGGTTTCTTCCAGTATGGGCTTGACCACGTCGTCGGTGGTACCGGGATAGGTAGTAGATTCCAGCACGATGAGGTGGCCGAGACGCAGATGCTTTGCGATGGTGCCTGCGGTGTTCCTGACAAAGGAGAGGTCCGGCTCACGGTTTTTCGTCAGCGGTGTCGGAACGCAGATGATGATGATATCGCAGATGGACAATTCGGCAAAATCCGCGGTGGCGCGGAACCGTCCACTCGCCACGTGGCCGGCAACGGCTGTCGACGTCACCGCCTCAATGTAGGATTGGCCGTTGTTCAGGCTCTCGACCTTCTGGGCTTCAATGTCGAAACCGAAAACCGGGAAGCCGGCGCGTGCGACCGCAATTGCCAGCGGCAACCCGACATAGCCCAATCCGATCACGCCGACTTGCGCGGCGTGCGTCGAGATACGGTTCAGCAGACGGTCATATGCCGATCGTGAAGCGTCCAAAATCTGCTTTCCCGTTAATTCGGATAGGCTGGCCGCTCCCATGGCGCGGCTTACCATGGTCCCAGGAACCATGGCCGAGGCATATTGCGGAAAATGGATTCTCGCAAGCCGTCATCAGACCGGCAACTTTGCCCTCAAGCTTGCGGCAGCCATCGCATAGCCGCCGGCGGCACCATCTATGAAATGAACGTGATCGCGTTGCAGAGGCGAGGCGACGAGGCATGTCATCAAGGCCGATTTCTGGCGGTGCAGGCCATAGTTGCAGATGCCCGCCTCTTCCGCCTGTTTCAGCCGGTTCTCGATCCGTTGCAACAAATCCGTGTCAACATCGATGGTCATCTTCAAGCCGTCGTCGAATTTCCGGAAATCCGAATTGCTGGCCACGTCGCGCTTGTAGATCTTCGGATCGAAACCGCCGATCGTCCAGCCATATCTATCGGCGACGGCCGTAAGCGTCATCAGGAACACTATCCACAGCTTCGACAGCCACCGCCGTCCTGCCGGCGCCGTGGCCCGCGCCTCGATATCCAGGCCGGCGGGCAGCAAGCTGTAGCCCGGCCCGTTCACCGGCACCGGGTGGCCATCGCGTTCCTGCCTGCCGGCAAGGGCGATGATGTCGGATGCCAGAAACTGAAAACCGCGCAGGTCGCGCGACGCCCCCGGTATGGCTATGATCGAGACGATTTCGCCATGCCGGGTCTCGATCGGGTTCCAGCGGCAGGAGAGGCCGGTCAGGTCCGGCCGAGCGCCTGCCGGCGCAGGATCGATGCGGTAGCGCCCCGCTTTCATCTCGGCTTCCGCCCAACTGCCGCCACCGCCGGCGAACATGGCATAGAAGACCGCATCGGAGGCCTGGAATCTCGCCACGCGAACGTCGAGGCCTTGCGCTCGAATATCCTTTATCGGCACGATCGCGGCACGCAGGGTTAGGCCCAGTTCGTCCGCCACCCATCTCTGGACAGCCGCCAGCGCGTTGCGGGTGATCTCCAGCGCCGAGCCGGGAAACGCGACGAGCGCGCCGTCGCCGCCGAAGACAAAGGGCAGATCTTGCCGGCCCAGCGCATTGAGCAGCGCCGAAATGACGCTGGCGCCGGCCATATTGACGGTTTTATAGTGCCCAGCCTCGATCGCCTTGGTCGAGCCGACGATGTCGGCGGTGGCCAGCGCCCAGCCATCGGGGAGAGGCCGATAGTTGTCGATATCGGCAACGCTTTCGAACTTTGCGAAGACCGGCAGAGAAGCGACAAACGGGTCGGACGCGGCAGCTGTTTCCATGAGCATCAGATAGCACATTCCACTGCTTGAAGGTGAAGTCGATCATGCCTTTAAATTGACTTGCGCATGCTTTCCGATGATAGGGTCGAGCGATGCGAATTGCCTTCTACGCGCCGCTGAAGTCACCCAATCATTCCGTTGCCTCCGGCGACCGCCAGATGGCACGCACGCTAGTCAAGGCGCTGGAGCATGGAGGACACAGCGTCGAACTGGCATCCGAATTGCGCTTCTATCTACGCGAACCGGAGCCGAAAAGTTTCGATGCGCTCAAGATAGAGGCCCGAGAGGAAGCCGCGCGGCTGACCAGGCTTTGGGATCGTGACGGCAAGCCCGATCTATGGTTCTGCTATCATCCCTATTACAAAGCGCCCGATCTGATCGGGCCCGAGCTGGCGTCGACCTTTGCTGTCCCATATGTGACGGCGGAAGCTTCCTATTCGAGCCGGCGAAATGCCGGTTTGTGGGCTGATACGCA
The DNA here is from genome assembly GCF_040317725.1 of Mesorhizobium sp. M1396. Taxonomy (NCBI): domain Bacteria; kingdom Pseudomonadati; phylum Pseudomonadota; class Alphaproteobacteria; order Hyphomicrobiales; family Phyllobacteriaceae; genus Mesorhizobium; species Mesorhizobium sp. M1396. The sequence continues at coordinate 82,127 of NZ_JAMYLA010000014.1, forward strand.
AGAGTTGGTGGTGCGAGCCGTCGAACAGGCGGCGCTGAACATCTGCTTCACGCAAAGGGATCGTCAGGGACTGGCAGATGCGATACCCGACGTCGCTCTTGATATGCTGTCGCCCTTTATCGACACATCGGCATTCCGCGAAATGCCGGCACGAGGTTGTCCGACGCACCTCGTTACCGTTGCCATGATGCGCCCGGGCGACAAAGTCGAAAGCTATCGCATGCTGGCGCAAGCGCTCGGTGTGATTGGCCACCTGCCCTGGACCATGTCGGTCGTCGGCGACGGGCCCGCCCGTGACGAGGTCAAGGCGCAATTCGCCGGCTTGCCCGCCGACCGTATCGAATGGCTTGGCGCGATTGAGCCAGCCGCCGTGCCGGATGTCCTCTATGGTGGAGGAATTTACGTCTGGCCGGGTCATGGCGAGGCCTATGGCGTTGCCTATCTTGAAGCACAGGCCGCCGGGCTTCCGGTGGTGGCTCAGGACATCGCCGGCGTGCCGGAAGTCGTGCGAGATGGCCAGACCGGATTTCTCACCCCGCCGCGCGATGTGGCGGCGTTCGCTTCCGCCATTGAAAGGCTTCTGGTCCGTAACGACGAAAGAACCATCATGGCCGCGGAAGCCAGACGTTTCATCCTTGAAGAGCGTTCCCTCGGCGTTGCAGCGGCGCGTCTGGCCGAGCTTCTTCCGAAGGTCTCCGTTTCATGACATCCGATCGGATCTGGCAGCCCTTGGTGGAAGAGCTGGCGGGCCGGCAACGGGCGGGTCGTAAGACAGAGTTCTGGCTGCGCGACGATGATGCCGTGGATCCGACACCCGCGCTTGATCGGTTGCTCGACCTCACCGGTGAATTCGCGGTTCCGGTCACTCTGGCCGTCATTCCGGCCCTCACTGATGAGAAGCTTGTCGCCCGGCTTGACGAGGCGCCGCATGCCACGGTCGCGATCCATGGCTGGGTGCACCGAAATCATGCGCCCGAGGGTCACAAAAAGCAGGAACTCGGCGCCCATCGGCCACGCGAGGCGGTGCTCGATGAACTGGCTGGCGGGCTGTCGCACGTAACCGGCCTGCACGGCGCGCGCACCGTTCCGATGCTGGTCCCCCCCTGGAACAGGATCGACGCCAGCCTGGTATCCGACCTTGGATCGATAGGATTTGCGGCATTGTCGGTCTATGGGCCGCCGAAGCCAGCTTCACTGGCGGTCATCAACAGCAACGTCGACATCATGGATTGGCATGGCACGCGCGGCTGCCGCGATCATGGCCTATTGGTCCAGGCTATCATCGCGCACTTGCAGCATGCATTCGACGACGAACCGGTCGGCCTGCTCACCCACCATCTCATACATGATGAATCGGCCTGGCTTTTCCTCGAACGGCTGTTCACAGTCACTGCACAGACTGACCCCCGCGCATGGCTTCCAATCAGGACATTGATCGGACGCAGCGCGGTAGAGGAAAAATAGCTCAGCGCTTTTTGTGCAATGAGACTGGAAATTCGAGCGTCTGGCCATCCCGCGCGGCAAAAGCGCCGGCAAACCTGTCTTTGGCCAGTTTCTCGATCTCATCCAGTTCCTCGTCGGTGCGTGTCGCATCGTGGTGAAACAGCGCAAGCCCTCGCGCACCGGCCGCCTCACAGAGCTTGACGCCCTGTTGCCATGTCGAGTGCCCGTTACCGCGGCGGCGTTCCATTTCCTCCTCGGTGTAGGTGCAGTCGTAGATGACGAGGTCGGCATCTTCGATCAGGCCGAGCACCGCGCGATCGAGTTTGTCCGGCTCGTGCTCAGTGTCTGTGATCACCGCCACGACGCGACCGCCCCATTCGACCCGGTAGCCGATGCAGCCGCCTGGGTGAACAAGACTGCCGGTTCGGACCACCACCCCTTCGCGCGGCCGAAGCACGTCTCCGGATACGAAATCGCGGCAGTCGAGGCTTGCTTTGCAGACCTCCAGTTTCACCGGAAACCACGGCGGCCGCATGAACTCATCGACCATCTGCCGGGTCGTCATGCGTCCTGCAAGATGCCCGGACCAAAGCGTAACCTTGACGCTCCGGTCGTAGATCGGCGCAAAGAACGGCAGCCCGATAATGTGATCGTAGTGGCAATGGGTGAAAAGCAGGTCGAAATCGGTCACGCCCGACGTCCGAAGCGCGCCGCCGGCAGGCCGCAGGCCAGAGCCTGCGTCAAACAGAAGCGTATGCTTACCGCATCGCAACTCAATGCAGCTTGTGTTGCCGCCATAGCGAGAGAATTCTGGCCCCGATACCGGAATGCTGCCGCGCACACCCCAAAACCTGACCAGGAAAACGTCGTCCATGGTAGCCCCTTCGCGGTTCCCGTCGCTCATCGTAGCCAAACAACTGCTGCTAGAGCAATTCCAGGAAAAGTGTGAACCGGTTTTCCGTCCGGAATTTGCGTCCAAACAAGAGGCGAGACAGGTTCCTCCAGTGACCTTCTGAGCAAGAGGCCGGTGCTATCACGACGGGGAGGATCGACCGCCGGTCATTCGCTATTTGGCGCTTCGTGCGTCGATCAGATCCGCGGTGGTATGGCTTAGGCGATCGGCAAGAACCCTCAATATCTCGATGGTCATTTCCGGGGACTCCTTCATAAGCCTCAGGAAATGATCCTTGCGGATTCTTAAGGCTTCCAGCTCACTTGCCGCTCTGACGGTTGCAGTGCGGGAGCTGTTGCACAGTATGGCGATCTCGCCAACAATCGAATTTGGGGCCATTTCGGCAACTTTTATCGGTCCGCTGTCGGAATCGACCAGAATATCCGCGCTGCCTGAAAGGATGACATAGGCGGCATCTCCCTCGTCGCCCTGCCGGAAAAGGATCTGGCCGGCGCTGTAGCTCACGCGATCGGATGTGAACGCAAGCAGTTTGAGCTTTGTCAACTCGATGCCAGAAAACAAGGGAACGCGTTGCAGCATTCCAACTTCATCCTTGAGCAGCATTGTCGCAAACCTCAAAATTCGCGTTTGCCAGACTAGAGCAACGGGCGCCCGGATGGAATTAATTCCGTCTCCGAGACATCGCTCTACGACACCAGTTCCTTGAAGATACCGTTCTCTGCCAAAAGTGTCTCGTGTGTTCCGTCTTCCACCAATTGACCCGAGTCGAAGACGATAACGCGATCGAACATCATCGCCATTGACGGATTCGTCACGACCCACACAATTGCCGGCGAATGGCCGTCGCTCCTGGCTTCCTCGAGCACGTTTCGCAGCACCCTATCCTGCATGCGTTGGTCGAGCGCCGATAGCGGCCGGTTGAGAATGAGAAAATCGGGACGCTTGAGCAGGGCTCGGGCAACATCGAGCTTCTGTCGCTGTCCACCGGTCAGCCGCCTGCCGCCGGCGCCGACGTTGAAATCCAGGCCGACATCGAGAAGTTCGCCATAAAGCCCCAGCTCGTCAAGAATGTCATAGAGGATGGAGCGTATGCGGTCCGGCGCGTCGGGATGGTTGTTGCCCACACGCCCGAACAGGACATTATCCATGACGGTAGCCGCGGCAATGTATTTGGCAGGATCATACCGTTCGATCGCGTTATGCAGCTCGGGCGGCAGGTTTTCATAGAACCGGTTGCGGGCAGCGACGATCTTGCTCATCAGCTCATCGCTCAGCAGGCCGAAGCGGTGCCGGGGCTCGATATAGGCAAAGCTCAAGCTAACGATCATGGCGCGGTCGTTCTCCGAAACCGCCTCGTAGGGACGGTTCTTGAGCCGTTGCAGCAAGGTTTCGTAGGCCGGTATCTCCTCGGCGCTCATGAAGGCGAGCTGCTGGAAGAACTGGTGATCGGGTGGCAAGTCGGCAAACAGCTCGATCGCCTGTTGGGCGATTTCCATGCCCATTTCGTAGAGCGTGCGGTCGAGGCCGGCTTGCTTCAGCACAGAAGCAAAATAGGGGTTGGCCGCCAGGGCCCTGTCGGCCAGTTCGGGGCCGGCGGCAGCGCCGAAGAGCAGGTTCTGGCCGATCGTCGCTTCCTTGTTGTAGGCGCCCGGTTCGAAAGGAACCACCAGTCCGCTCAGCCCTTCCTGTTCCAGCCGGGTTCGCAGCGCCGCACGCAGTTCGACGATCCGCCTGGCAAGCTCGGTGTGACGCTTGAGGTCGGCCGAAGAGCGCAAGCCAAGATCCAGAATGTCGCGCGATAGAACAACCGCGTCGAGCACCCGGCGCACGGCTTCAAAGAGGTCGTGCGGGCCGGTGGCGCCGGCGGAAGCATAGTTGATCCAGTCGCTGTGAATATCAAGATCCGGATTGCCCGACCGGCGCGCCTCGTCGATGTTCCAGCGGTGCTGGTCTGCCGCGGCACCGTCATAAGTCACCGGTGTCAGCGGCGCATGCTTCAACCCGTAGAGCAGGTTATCGCGGAGGCTTGCCTGGAACAGGAAAACATCCGACGAGGCATAGGACATGCGCCGTCCGGTCACTGCTTCGGGGAGTTCAAGCAGGTCGTCGGTGCCCGAAGCGATCCTTCCGCTGTCGGGCCAGCTCAGCCGCGCGAAGGCTTCTGCAAGCGCTTCGGCTCCACCTGTCGCGGTACTGACCAGCGCCACCGTCTCACCCGGCTTGACCTGGAGGGAGACACGGTTGAGAAGCATCGCACCGCCATCGTCTGCTATGGACAGACCGATCGCCGACAGGGGGTTGGTCATCGGATCGGGATCGTCGATCGCCAACGCCCCGATTCTAGGCGCAATGAGACCCTCCACGGTGAACTGTTCAACGACCTGCTGATATTTGACCTGGACATCCTGCCGATCCTGATCCCAGTCGATAAGTTCCTTCATCGGTCCGGGCAGGTCCTTGTAGGCGCCGATCACGGCCACGAGCTGGCCGACGTCCAGCCGACCCTGGATGACCAGGTATCCGCCGATCATGTAGAACAGAAAGGGCGTGAGCTGCGCGAGAAAATTGTTGAGGAACTTTACCATGAATTTCCATTGGTAAAGATCGAAGCGGATCTTGAAGATGAGCCCGAGCCGGGCAGCTATGTCGGCGCGCTCATAGTTTGATGTATCGTGGACGTGAACCGCGCCGATGCCGTCGACGATTTCGCCAACCCGGCCCGAAAGTGCGCGCGCCGTCAATTGCCGTTGGCGCCCGAGCACGATCAGCCGCCGCCGCATTCGCGGGATGAGGACGATCTGGATCACCACGATCACGACCGCTATCATTCCGAGCCAGACGTTCTGGACCATGATGAAGAGCATGGCCGTCAGCGCCTGGCCGCCGAGCAGTACCGGCTGCAGGAACGCATCGCCGATAAAGCCGCCCAGCGGCTCCACCTCGTCCTTCACCATGGTCGCCACTTCGGCGGATTTCACCCGCTTGAAATAAACCGGCGGGAACCGCAGCACACGATCGACCAGATCGAAGCGGAGACGCCGCAGCATGCGTTCACCAAGACGGCCCTTGTAGGTGTTGATGTAGAGTTTAAACAGGCCGTTGATGACAACCAGCAAGAGAAACACAAGGCTCAGAGCAAACAGCGTCGCCTTGCGGCCTAGCTGAAAACCGGAGAAGAACAGGACCTCGCCAATGAACGGCAGGTTATAGTGTAGCCTCATGAATGGCAGGGTCGCGCCCGGTTGCTCGAAGCCCTTGCCTTGAATCGGGCCGTTGACGATCAGCTTCGGCAGGTCGAAGGACATGAAATACGGGATCATCGAAAGCACGACGATCATCAATATCCAAAGCTGCTGCTTCTTGGTGTGGGTCCAGATATAGCGGGCTAGGCTGGGTTCCATATGCGACTGTGGATCCTTCAGTTGGAAGGATGCGGGATAAAAAAGCGGCTGCTGGCGCATGGCGTATAGGCAATTTCTTCGTCGCCAATGACAAGCTCGAAGCTGCGGTGCACGAAGGACACCGATGGTCCCCATAGATGCAACCGGCTCTCTCCGGCACCGGGCAATGGCGAAGCGGCTAACAGCATAATCAAATCCGCGGATCAAACGGCCTTGCGGGGGGCAAGATTGCGTTGTGTCGCCCGACATCCCACCATACAAGACGAATATGATGGATGTCACGCAACCACGCAATGCCGGCATGGACTGGCACGATCAAGCCTTGGACCTCACGCGGGGAATTGCTGTCTATGTCGACCGCCCTCTCGTGGCGGGGCTGGCGCGCGTCATCGCCAAGCATCCGAACGCCGATATAGGCAACGCCTTCAACCACAAACAGGTCGCCTGCAAGGTGTGGGCGCTCGACAGGCTGTTCGAAAGCTGCGGCGGCCGGTTCGGGCGCATATGGGTTCTGGGTGGTTGGTACGGCGTATTGCCGGCAATGCTTTTCAACGACGCCCGCTTCGATATCGCGGCGGTGGATAGCATCGACATCGATCCCGAAGTCGCGCCGGTCGCCGTGACCCTCAACCGGGAAGCCGGCGACCGGTTCCGGGCGCTGACGGCGGATATGTACGCACTAGACTATGCGGCCGGGCGGCCCGACCTGACGGTCAATACGAGCTGCGAACACATAGCCGATCTGCGCGCCTGGCTTGCTCTGCTTCCGCGGGGCATGAATGTTCTGCTGCAATCGAACGATTATTTCAGCGAGCCGACGCACATCAACTGCGTGGCTTCACTGGCAGCCTTCGAAGCAATGGCGGCGCTACGGGAGGTGCGGTTCTCCGGCGAACTGCCGACAAAAAATTATACGCGCTTCATGCTGATTGGAGCTGTTTAGACTAGGATTCGTCGTCTGTTTGATCAGGAGCTTTTCCGAAACCGGGCTCCATTTTTAGGGACCATGTTCGATACCGCTCGCGCAGGATTTGCGCCGACTGACGCGCGCCTTCCAGATCGAGACGATGCGCGGATGGTGTCGGTGCCACAAGCGCCTCTTCGATGGCTTGCGCCAAGCCTTCAGGCGTTATGTCCTTTTCCATCAGCACCGTTGCAAGACCTAGTTCTTCGAGCATTAGGGCGCGAACCGTTTGTTCTGTTTCCCCGCCAGCTGCAAATGGGACGAGCAGGGAGCGACAACCCGCGCGCAGGACATCGCAGACGGTGTTGTAACCCGCCTGCGACACTGACAGGCGGGCGCCGGTCAGCAGGCTGGCGAAATCCTCGCGGAACCGGAAGATGGACAGGCCCGGCGTGGCATAGCCGGCGATCGCGTCAAACTCGTCCTTGGGCAGGTTTGGGCCGGTGATCAAACACCATTTCCAACCGTTGTCGGCATTCCGTGCCGCTGCGACGGTGGAACTGACAAGCCTCTTTCCGGCAGCTCCGCCGCCAACCGACACCAGAATGTCGAAGCGCTCGGACGCCGCGGGCGATGGCGGCGCGGCAACGAGCCCTGTGTAGACGACCTCGGCCCTGATCGCCCCGGCCAGTGGAAATGTCTTGTCGATGGTTGCGAAAGCCGGATCGCCGTGGACCATAACAAGGTCGAAATGCCTGTTGATCAAATCGACCGTTTCCTGGTTTCGGCCCGGCTTGACGCGCTCCTGAAGGATATCACGGACGGACGTCGCCAGCAGCGGTCTGGGCGACGCCGCGTCGATGGCCTCGATCAGCGGCAAGAGTTCGAAACGCATCTGCCGGCGTCCAAATGGAAACGCCTCGACAATGACGATATCAGGCCTGCAGTCCCGGAATGCCTGCAGCAGCATCTCTGAACGCCGTTTCTTGAAATCATCGTCGATCGGTTTGCCCAGCAGGTCGACAAGTCCCGAAAATCCTTCATCACCGGAGGTGACAGGCGGCAGGGTTACAGATTTTACCCCCGGTCCCGGAAATCCCGCGACCGGCGCTCCGCCGGTCACGACGGTTACGTCAAACCCGTCATCGACCAGAGCCGCCGCGACCCGGCTGGAGCGCGCGAGATGGCCGATGCCGAGCAGGTGCTGGACATAGAGGAAGGCGCGCAGCCGCTTCAATCGGCGGCCCGCCACTCGCGCTCGAACAGTTCCTTGAGCTGTCCAATGCTCGCAATATGATCGAAATTGCCGCGCACGTGCCGCTCCGCGGCGTCGCCGAGGCGGGCGCGCAGCACGGGATCACGGATCAGGCGCTCCAGCGCCTGTGCCAGGGCAATTGGGCTATCCGTCGGAACCAGCAGCCCGGTTTCATCCGGCGATATAAGCTCCGGCACGCCGGAAATATCGGTGGACACGCAGGCAAGCCTCTGGCTAGCCGCCTCCACCAGAACATTCGGCAGACCGTCCCGGTCGCCATTTGCCGTGATCCTGCAGGCCAGGGCGAAGATGTCGGCGCAGCGGTAGTGCTCGAGCACCTCCTCCTGCGCAAGCGCGCCTTTCCAAGAGACGCGACCATCCAGTCCGAGCTTTTGCGCCAGCGCCTTGAGCCGTTCCAGTTCCTCGCCGCCGCCGATATGCTCGAAACGCCAGGCCAAATCACCAGGCAAGAGGGCAAGGGCCTCCAGCAAGGTATCGTAACCTTTCTTTTCGACGGCGCGCCCGACACTCAGAACGATAACCGGTTCGTCCGGCGCCGAGCCGTCATGCTGTTTTCGCGCTTCGCCGGAAATGCCGAAGCGATGAAGGTCGAGCCCATGATAGCTCAGATGCACGGACGAGTTGCCGTTAGCGAGTTTTTTCAGACGGTCGAAGCCGGTTTTCGTGCAAGTGACCGTCCAGCGCGCCGAGGCAAGCTTGCCAGCCAAATCCCAGTCCGCCGAAGTCCAGATGTCCTTGGCATGGGCCGAGCAGCTCCAGGGCAGGCCACGAAGCTGGCTGGCATAGCGCGTCACCGATGCCGGCGTGTGCGCGAAATGTGCATGCAGCCAGCCCGCGTCTTCCGGCCATTCGGCCGCCAGCACGAGCGCTTGCCCGAAGCGGCGCACACGATTGCGCGTAAAGTCGCGGGGGAGATCGGTCGCCAGCGATCCGAGAGCGCGCCAGAAGCCCGGCCGCGGCAGATAAGCAAACAGCGAGCGAAGCACGCGCAGCGGCTCTTCATGCAGATATTCCGGCAGATAATGGACGGGCGCTTTGATCTCGTCATGCACGGGGTGGCGTTTTGCGTCGGTCGGCCGCCTGAGCGCGAAGAGTATCAGGTCGAACCCCGCACGCTCCAGACCGAGCAGTTCCTGTGCGATAAAGGTTTCCGACAGCCGCGGATAGCCCTTCAGAACCACGACGATCTTGCGATTTTGCAAGTCAGTTGATTCCTTCAATAACCGACAGGTGATGGCCGGCCCGCCGGTCGAGCAGTTCCGCGACGATTTCGGAAATATGAGGCAACCCTTCCAGCGTCAGATGCGGATTGCTCTGCGATGGGCGGGCCCGGTCCGGCAGCACCTTCAGTGCATCGGCAAACCGCTGGGAATCCTCGGCTTCTTCCGGCAAAAGCATCTCGATGAGGCCGAGTTCGGCTGCGCGCCGTGCTCGGATCAGTTGTTCCTCGCGGGGCTTGACGCGCGGCACGATCAGCGCCGGCTTGTCGAAAGACAGTATCTCGCAATAGGTGTTGTAACCGCCCATCGCCACCACCGCCTTGGCGCCGGCAATCAGGTCCTCCATGCGGTTGTCGAACTCGATGATCTTGATGTAGGGGATCTTGGACCCCTTTTTGAGCAGTTTGTTGCGCTTGCGCGCCGGCATGTAAGGTCCAAGCACGATCAGCGCCCTATGCTGCAATTGCGGGTCCTGCTGGTAGGCATCGATGACGTCGTGGATCAGTTCGGCGCCATCACCGCCGCCACCGGTGGTAACGAGGATATAGTCGCCCTCGGGCCGGTGGCCGGGCAACTCGTTCTTTTGCAGGCTCCGTTGCAGGAAGCCGACGAACTTCATCTTTGCCCTGACAGCCGGCGGCACATCCAAGCCGGTCAACGGATCATAGAAATCCGGCGGGCCATAGACCCAGACCTTGTCGTAGAACAGGCCTATCTTGCGCATCACATCCCTGCGTGCCCATTCTGCTTCGAGCAGGTGCGGCGCATCCATCACCTCGCGCAGGCCGAGCACCAGCGTTGTGCCCCGCGTCTTGAGGTAAGACAGCGTGTCCTCGATCTCACCGCGCAGGCCTAGCGGTTCCTTGTCGACGATGAAGATATCCGGCCGGAAGGTCTCGGCTGTGTGGCGGATGATCGACTGGCGCATCCTTAGCGTCTCATGCAGATCGATGTCCTTTTCCAGCGAGGTGTACTCGCCGTTGCGCAACTTGATGACGCTGGGGATCTTCACGAAGTCGACACGGGCGCGGTAGTCGAAGGCGCCAGCGATTGTCGCACCCGAAATGATAAGCACCTGAAGTCCGCGGAAATCCTCGACCAGCGAATGCGCGATAGTCCGGCAGCGCTGCAAGTGGCCGAGCCCGAATGTGTCGTGGCTGTACATGAGAATTCGAGCGTTTTCTGCGTGCTGGGTCATTGTTGAACGTCTCTTAGAATTCTCGCCTTGAGGACCGTGAGCGACGCTCCGGCTTCGAAACCATCCTGGTTTTGAAAAATGAGGCCGCGATTTTCAATCTGTATTACTTCTGTGGAATGCCTGTCGGATAGGCTTTCTGATTGCCTGAGTCCGAAACTTGATGGATTGGCGAATATCGCCTCGGCGGGAGCGGGCCGAGACTCGCTGTTCTTATTTTGGGATGGATCGAAGGGCAAAGTGGTATCCAAAAGATCGGCAGAAATCATCCCTCTTGATTCCAATAAGTTCCGGTGTCTCCGAACTCCATTGGTTTCGGAGCGGTGAAGGCGATTTCCGCCATCCCGGCCCATATAGCCAATTGATCGGTCGCCGGGCGTCGCATGGCCCATCTTGTTGTAGAACTCATTTCGCGCGCCATTGCTCTCGGTCTTGGGGGACCAAAGGTGCTGCCCATCAATCTCTTGACGGGCGGTCTGATTGTGATTCACCGACCAGAACTGAGCCATCTTTCCCCAAGCTAGCTGGAATTTCAGCAAGAATCGAGTGCATGCCAGCGCTTACAACGCACCGCCCGCGGGAGGGCGTATGCAAGACCAGTTGCTTGGCGATCGCTATGGCCTCTGGCTGTGCTCTAGATGTGAGCTTTCAGAGGGTTGTCCATTCGGATCGGACCGAGGAGACTGGAGTTACCAAGCTGCAGCACTCACCGGAGGATCCGAATGAACATCCACAAGAATGCCCGTCTCACGCCTTTGCGTCGAGAGGAGATGGCGCTTTCGGTGATAGAAGGCGCTTTTTCCCAAGCCCATGCGGCGCGCGTCTACGGCGTGTCGGCCAAGATCGTGGCGCGTTGGGTCGAGCGCTATAAGGCCGAAGGGCGCGCCGGCATGGTCGCCGCAACCCAGGAATATAACCGTATGTTGTACTTCGCTTACCCAAAGGGATACGACCCATGAGGTTTGATTCCCTTGCGGTAGTCCCGCCAGTACAGAATGAGGCGGATTACCTTGACTTCATGGGTCCAATGACTGAGTACCCGCGCCTTGCCTACAGCATGAGAGCCGTTCGCAAGGCAGGCGACCGGCTGGCAAAACCTATTCAGTTCGGACGAGACATCACTGCCGGCCAGTACCTGGACGCACTTGAAATCTTCTCGATCGCCAATAGCTGGCGCGACTCGCACTTTCTGCCCATGCGGAGCGTTCGGTTCTCTGTCGGTCACCACATGAGAGCCCTGCGACTGAAGGGCGACATGGCATCCCGTCCGAAGCGTATGGCATCCATTCGTCGGAAGCTTCGAGAGTCCACCACCAAATTGGACACCATGAACGACATCGGCGGTTGCCGAGCGATCATGGCCGACATCAAAGGTGTTCGCTCGCTTCTCGCATCGATGCGAGACAAGTTCCCTCATGAGATCCACTCGCGAGAATTCAACTATATCGATGAGCCGAAGCCGGACGGCTATCGAAGTCACCATATTGTTTTCCAGTACCGACCTAGGGATGCCGACACTGAGGCTTTCGAGGGACGACGCATCGAATTGCAAGTTCGGACCAAACTTCAGCACTCATGGGCGACCGCAGTTGAGGCTGTCGGGCTATTCCTGGGCCAGGATTTGAAGCACGGAAAGGGCGAGCAGGATTGGTTACGCCTTTTCCAGCTTATGTCCGCGGAATTCGCGCACGTTGAGCAGTGTCCCGATCATATCGGTGTTCCGGATCACAATGACCGGGTGCGAGAATTGCGGGATATCAACAAGCGTATAGGTGCGACCAGCATACTAGAAGACATTAAGAATCTTACCCGTTACTCGGAATATCCCGGACAGCCAGCGGAAAAATATCGATACTATTTGATCCAATATAACAAAGATCACAGCGTGACCATCCAACCATTTTTGACGCTTATGTTAGGCGCGCGGACATTGGAAGAGATAGAGCAGAAAATCGAGCTAAGGGGCATTGGTGCAAAGGCTGTCTTGGTCGAGGTTGATAAGGTCGAAAAGCTTGTTGAAATGTATCCGAATTACTTCGGAGATGTTTCCTTATTTGTTCGTGATCTGAAATCCATCTGCACGGGAAAGGTGCTATCGAATAAAGTCTAGCCCGCAACAGGTAGCTCCGAAGCCCTACGAAAAGCCCGCTATGGTTGGCTTAAGCGTCGCTTCCCTCTGGCCCGCCCTTGTCGTGTTGGACGAGCCGAATTCCAGCCTCGATGCTGCCGGAGAGGAGACGCTGAACCGGGCGATCGTTGCGGTCAAAGGGGCCGGGTCGACGGTCGTGATTGGGTCAAGGCAACGCCGCCGCCCAGATCAGCAGCGCGATGCCTGCGACGGCGATGTTCCATACCAGCGAGCGCACCAGACAGATGCCTGCTGCATAGAGCGGCAGATAGACGAGTCGGGCACCGAGATAGAGCGCGCTGCCCCAGATCGTTCGACCGTCGTGGGCATTCGCGAGGTGCGCCAGCACCACCGCCGCGATGAACAGGGGGAAGGTCTCGCCGAAATTGGCGGAAGCGCGAGAGAGACGACCGGCAACGCCCGTGAGCGGTGACTGCGGCGCGTCTCGCGCGCTAGCGGTCCAGCGGTAGCTGTGCTGGAGGCTAGCCGAATGCGATGCCAGGACAATGTGGAACAGCCCGAGAGCGCAACCCCCGGCCAGCATTGCGAGTTCGAACGTCATCGAATATCGCTGCTGGCCCGCAGCAGCTGACGGTCAAGGGCCAGGGCCAGAAAACGCCCTACGATGTCGACGACCGCGGCAGGCGCCGACGGACGTTCATCGGGGTCGAATGCGAGTCCAATGGCGGCACCCTGGCCTTCAGCTGTCACCACAGGCCAGAAGTCAAAGCGCGAGGCTAAGGCCGGGTAAACGCCAGAGGGCGAGAACAGCCCCGTGGCCAACGACGATCGCGCCGCCTCGATTTCCGCGTCCAGGGGCTCCAGGTTGCCGACTCTCTCGACGGAAATCACCTTGCTCTCCATCACGAGAACGACGACGACAGGGACTTGAAAAAGCGCTGCAAGAGCACGGGCGGTGATCGAGACGATCGCCTGCGCATTGTCAGCGGCCGCGACGGCGCGGCCGTAGCCCTGCAGCACCGTTGCCTGCCTTCTCAGGAGCGACGCATCGGCTGCACTGCGCTGGGAAGTGAAGGCAACGGCACTCACGATTAGTCCGACTACAAAAAGCAGCCCGATCGCCCAGACGTTTGCCGGGTCGTCGACGATCAGTGTGTAGCGAGGCTCTGTGAGAAAGAAATTGTAGGCGAGAGCACCAAGTATTGCCGAAAAGAGGGAGGGGCCTAAGCCTAAGCTAATGGCCGCTACGATCACCGGCACCACAAACACGAGGGAGATGTTCGGGATCGCCACGCGACTGTCGACACCAACTGCCACGACCGTGGCGACGGCGGTCATTGCCAAGGAGGCAAGGTAACGCACCAGAGCCGCAGACTCTGGTGCCGAGGCCAAAAGCGAATCGGCATCCGGCAACGGCGGGATTTTCCCTCGCAGCTTCGATGTAGCACCGGCCATTGGCTCAACTCCTCCAGTTATCTGATCTGTAGATCAATCCTGGCTCGACAATCCATTCACCTGGCGAGAGCGCTTCGACATCGAACCGGCCATCTGCAAGCCGTGGCGCAAGTCCAACGTAGTGATAGTGGTCGCCGAAGGTATCTATGACCTCGGAAAAAATTGGCCGTTCAGCAAAGTGGCCGACGACCTTGCTTTCGCTGGGTCGGCCGGCGGCGGGTGCGGCGATCCTGAGAACATAGTACTCGATCGGAACGCTTCTTGCCCCGAGACGCATCGGCATATTCCTCATCAAAGGAACACAGGGAGCAGTATGCTCGCTTTGCCTCAATAATTCCACCCCATGGGCCAGGGCGGAAAGGCAGTCGCTTCAGACGAATGATGGCGGCCAAGCCGAGGCCAGCTTGCCTCGCACTCTCCAGCAGATCTCTATGCCGTCGCCAAATGCAGCCGCTCGAAATCCTCGAAGAACTCGCCGTAGTCGCAGGTGATCTCCTCGCCCTCGGCGATATCGCGGGTCGCGGTTGCCCCGCCATATTGCGAAAAATCCGTGTTTGGGTTGCCGGAATGGTTCATGAAGCGCCCATTGTCGACTTCATAGACCATGAAACCCGGCCGGTCCGGGCTCGGATAGGCATAGCGGTCAAGCAGTTCCCGGAGATGCGAGGGCGACGCCTCGTATTTTTCCATCGGGATGAGCCGGTCGAAATCCGGATCGAGCCGCCAGATCGAAGCGCCTTTCCCGATCGGCTCGGCGGCGAACACACCGACACCCTCGATCGCGCTCGCAGCCACATAGGTTCTGATCAGCATCATGTTTGCAGGACCGGTTTGGCAAGAAGACCCGTTTCGACAGGAAACGGCATTGCCAAATCGAGCGGAAAAAGCAAGACCGGCCGCCCGCCTTGCGGCTATGAACATGCGTCTTGGCCGCAAAAAGACTTCACGTGCGGTTGATCGATACGCCGCGCCTTCCTCGTCACTCGCCAAACAGGGAGGCCAGTGGGGCGAATTATCGCCGCAACAACCACGCCAGGCGATCGAGCGAGAATGCGTAGCTGATGACGATCAGCAGGGCCATGACGATGCCCGTGGTCGTTTGGCCGGCCAGGTAGAACCCAGCCGCGCCGCCGAACAGGATGACGAGTTCCAGCACCAGCCGCACCGCCCCCGGAACCGGCACAGGGGCGCGGCCCGACCGACTCGGATCATTGAGCACGGCGAAGGTTCCCCACAGCGCAGCAGCAACGAGCGGTATGGCCAACGCAGCGACCCAGCGCCACCAATCGTGTGAGAGGCGCCAGCTGGCGATGCCGAGCCCGAGCAAGGCGGCAAGCTCCAGCAGGAAGCGCAACGTCAGATTCCACCAGGCATTGCCCATAATGATCCTCCAGAGCCTCGCGACAGGCAGTGTGACCGAACGGGGCCTTAGCTGCCAGATCGCATGCGGCTTTTTCGCCGTGGCGCAAAACGGCAAGCGCCGTCGCAAACAGCGCAAGGGTGGAAGCGCCGTTTCGCTAGTGATACACCTCGCGCGCCGGGATCGAATGAACGCCCGGCCGTTATTCGCGAGGCCTTTTCTGGGGCGAGGTTGGGACGTTGAAGAAATATTCGGTATTCGCCATCGCCCGCGAGGCCATGCGCGGCCACAAGGGCTGGGAGGAGCAGTGGTCCTCGCCTGAGCCCAAGAAGGAATACGACGTCATCATAGTCGGCGCCGGCGGTCATGGTCTTGCCACAGCCTACTATCTCGCCACGGTGCACGGCATCACCAATGTCGCGGTGCTGGAAAAGGGCTGGCTTGGCGGCGGCAACACCGGCCGCAACACCACCATTATCCGTTCCAACTATCTCTATGACGAGAGCGCGGGCATTTACGACCATGCGCTGAAGCTGTGGGATGGGCTGAGCCAGGAGCTCAATTACAACGTCATGTATTCGGCCCGCGGCGTCATGATGCTCGCCCACAATGTGCACGACGTCCAGGTGCTGAAGCGTCACGTCCACGCCAACCGGCTGAACGGCATCGACAATGAATGGATGACGCCGGAGCAGGCGAAGGAATTCTGCCCGCCGCTCAACACCTCCAAGGATGCACGCTATCCGGTCGTCGGTGCGGCCTTGCAGCGGCGCGGCGGCACGGCGCGGCACGATGCGGTTGCCTGGGGCTATGCGCGCGGCGCTTCGGCGCGCGGCGTGCACATCATCCAGAACTGCGAGGTCACCGGGGTCAAACGGGCCGCCAATGGCGCCGTCATGGGCGTCGACACGACGCGCGGCTTCATCGGCGCCAAGAAGGTCGGCGTCGTTGCCGCCGGCCATTCCTCTGTCATCATGAACATGGCCGGCGTGCGCATGCCGCTGGAGAGCTATCCGCTGCAGGCGCTGGTGTCGGAGCCGGTCAAGCCGGTGGTGCCTTGCGTCGTGATGTCGAACACGGTGCACGCCTATATCTCGCAGTCCGACAAGGGCGAACTGGTGATCGGCGCCGGCACCGACCAGTACGTCTCCTATTCGCAGACGGGCGGCCTGCACATATTGCAGCATACGCTGGACGCCATCTGCGAGATGTTCCCGATTTTCACGCGCATGAAGATGCTGCGCTCGTGGGGCGGCATCGTCGATGTGACGCCGGACCGCTCGCCGATCCTGGCCAAGACGCCGGTGCCCGGCCTCTACGTCAATTGCGGCTGGGGCACGGGTGGCTTCAAGGCAACGCCGGGCTCGGGCCATGTCTTTGCCCACACAATCGCCAGGGACGATCCGCACCCGATCAACGCGCCCTTCACCATCGAACGCTTCCGCACTGGCCGCCTCATCGACGAGGCGGCGGCGGCGGCGGTAGCGCATTGATGATGGCGCAGATGGCTGTCGCGATGCCGCTGATGCTGGCGGGGGAACAGGGCATGTTCCATTTTCCTTCGGCGGACGAGGTGCGGCTGCAGCCGATCAGTCGCGCCGGCAACGAGGCCGGCTGGCCGTTTTCGGTCGACGACGGCACGCTGGCCTGCGTCTGGAGCGGCGGTCAGAAGGTGGTGATGTTCTTCGAGGGACGACCCGAAGGGCTCGAGGAGGACGAGACGTTCCAGCCACGGCAAGTGATCGTCACAACCGATCCGATACAACTCACCCTCGGCAACATGGCGTCTCGCGATCTGTTTCGTCCCGCTGCAAGCGTGGAAGAGCGCATCCGGCTCGTCGCACCGTTCGCGAGGTTGGGACAGAAGCTTTGCGATCAACCGGCGGGCGCCCGCGTCGGCCACGGCGAATTGTAGGAACCAGGACAATGCTTCTCATCCGCTGTCCCTATTGCGAGGAAGAGCGCCCGGAACTCGAGTTCCGCAACGCCGGCGAGGCGCATATCGCGCGCTCGGCCAACATGGCCGGCGAGAGTGACGATGATTTCGAAAAGTTCTTCTTCATCCGCTCGAACCCCAAGGGTATCATTTATGAGCGCTGGCGGCACATGCATGGCTGCGCCCGCTTCTTCAACGCCGTGCGCGACACCGTCACCGACAAGTTCGTCATGACCTACAAGGCCGGCGAGCCGAAACCGTCCAAGCTGCCCAAAAACTCCAACGAAGTGGTTGCCAAATGATCGGCGCGTTCCGCATTCCCGGCGCCGGTCGCTTCAAGCAGGCGAAGACCGCGCGGTTCAGCTTCGATGGCCAGTCCTATGCCGGCATCGAGGGCGACACGCTGGCTTCGGCGCTGCTCGCCAATGGCGTCCATCTTGTCGGCCGCTCGTTCAAGTACCATCGTCCGCGCGGCATCCTGTCGGCGGGCGCCGAGGAGCCGAACGCGCTGGTCGAGATCAAGCGTGACGCGGCACGCAAGACGCCGAACGTGCGGGCTACGGTGCAGGAACTCTATGACGGGCTTGACGCGCAGTCGCAGAACCGCTGGCCGTCGCTGTCCTTCGACGTCAGCGCGGTCAACGACTTTGCTTCGCCGCTGTTTTCGGCCGGGTTCTACTACAAGACCTTCATGTGGCCGAAGGCTGCATGGAAGAGCCTGTACGAACCCAAGATCCGCGCCGCGGCCGGACTTGGCGTTTCGCCGGACCAGCCGGACCCGGACCATTATTCGTCGCGCTATGCGCATTGCGAGGTGCTGGTGCTGGGCGGCGGTGCCGCCGGCATCGCGGCGGCGCTTGCCGCAGCCGAGACCGGCGTGCGCGTCATCCTCGCCGATGAGCAGGCCGAGTTCGGCGGCAGCCTGCGGTTCGAGAGCGGTGCGAAAATCGAAGGCCAGGACGGCTTTGCCTGGGCTCAAGGTGCGGTGGCCAAGCTCGCCGCCATGGGCAATGTCCGCGTGCTCTCGCGCACGACGGCGTTCGGCTATTATGCGCAGAATTTCGTCGGGCTGGTCGAGCGAGTCAGCGATCATCTGAAGGCTCCCGGCCACGATCTGGCGCGCGAGCGGCTGTGGCAGGTGAGGGCCAAGCGCGTGGTGCTGGCCTCCGGCGCCATCGAGCGCCACATGGTCTTCGCCGACAATGATCGGCCGGGCATCATGCTGGCAGGAGCGGCGCGCACCTATCTCAACCACTATGGCGTCGCGGTCGGCAAGAATGTCGGCGTCTACACCGCCAATGATTCCGCCTATGCAGCGGCAATCGACCTCAAGAAGGCCGGCGTCGACGTGGCGGCGATCGTCGATTTGCGCGACAACCCGACCGGGCCGGTGATCGACGAGGCGAGGGCGCTCGGCATCGAGGTCAATTTCGGCCGCGCGGTGATCCGCGCAGGCGGCAAGTTGCGGGTGTCGTCGATGACCGTGCAGCCGAAGAATGGCGACGGCGAACGCACCATCCCGGTCGATGCGATCCTGATGTCGGCCGGCTGGACGCCGTCGGTGCATCTGTTCTCGCAGTCGCGCGGCAAGGTGGCTTTCAACGACGAGACCAAGCGCTTCGTGCCGGGCACCTATGCGCAGGACTGCGTCTCTGTCGGCGCCTGCAACGGCACCGACGGGCTGTCCGCGACGGTCGACGAGGCCTATGCGGCGGGCGCCAAGGCGGCCAAGGATGCGGGCGCGAAAACCGCCAAGGGTACGAAGCCGAAAGTCGATGCCTCGGAAAGCTGGTCGCGCGGTATGCTGGGTGCGGCGCCCGGAGCCGGGCCGGACACGACGGTGAAAGCCTTCGTCGACTTCCAGAACGATGTCACAGCCAAGGATATCCGCCAGGCGGTGCATGAAGGCATGCGCTCGATCGAGCACGTCAAGCGCTTCACCACCAACGGCATGGCGACTGACCAGGGCAAGACCTCCAATATGCACGGTCTAGCGATTGCCGCCGAGACGCTGGGCAAGCCGATCCCCGAGGTCGGCCTGACCACGTTCCGGGCGCCCTATACGCCGGTGACCTTCGGCGCGATCGTCAGCCATGCGCGGGGTCCGCTGTTCGACCCGACGCGCAAGACTGCGATCCATCCCTGGGCAGAGGCGCAAGGCGCGGTGTTCGAGGATGTCGGCCAGTGGAAACGCGCCTGGTATTTCCCCAAGGCAGGCGAGGACATGCACGCCGCGGTCGACCGCGAATGCGTTGCGGTGCGCAAGACGGCCGGCCTGTTCGATGCCTCGACGCTGGGCAAGATCGAAGTGGTCGGTCCGGACGCGGCGAAATTCATGGAGCTGCTCTACACCAACCCATGGGAGAAGCTGGAGCCCGGCCGCTGCCGTTATGGCATCATGCTGCGCGAGGACGGCTTCATCTACGATGACGGCGTCGTCGGCAGACTGGCGCCCGATCGTTTCCACGTGACGACGACGACTGGTGGCGCGCCGCGCGTCATGAACCACATGGAGGATTATCTCCAGACCGAGTTCCCGCATCTCAATGTCTGGCTGACCTCGATCACCGAGCAGTGGGCGGTCATTGCCGTGCAGGGGCCGAGCGCGCGGAAGATTATAGAGCCGCTGGTCGAAGGCATCGACATGTCCGACGAGGGGCTGCCGCATATGTCGGTGCGCGAAGGCAATATCTGCGGCGTGCCGACCAGGCTGTTCCGCATGTCGTTCACCGGCGAGCGCGGCTTCGAGGTCAACGTGCCGGCCGATTACGGCCAGGCCGTCTGGGAAGCGCTTTGGGCCGAAGGCCAGAAGCATGGCGCTGCAGCCTACGGCACCGAGGCCATGCACGTGCTGCGCGCCGAAAAGGGCTACATCATCGTCGGCCAGGACACCGACGGCACGGTGACGCCGAACGATGCCGGTCTCGACTGGGCGGTCGGCAAGAAGAAGACGGACTTCGTCGGCATCCGCGGCTTGACGCGGCCCGACCTTGTCGCCAAGGGCCGCAAGCAGTTGGTCGGGCTGAAAACGAAAGACCCGAAGGTGGTGCTGGAAGAGGGCGCGCAGATCGTCGAAAATCCGAAGCAGGCGATCCCGATGAAGATGATCGGCCATGTCACCTCGAGCTATTGGTCGGAAAATTGCGGCCGGTCGATCGCGCTGGCGCTGGTCGCTGGTGGCCGCGACCGCATGGGCGACACGCTCTATGTGCCGATGCCGCACGGGGTGATCGAGGTGGAGGTTACCGGCATGGTGTTCTTCGACGAGACGGGAGGGCGCCTCAATGGCTAAGGCTGCTGCAAGAAAGACGGCATCGGCCGCATCGCCTTCGGTAGAACGCCGTCCGGCGCTGGCCGGACGCAGCACGACCTCTACCGGCGTCAAGGTCGAGGTGCTGCCGCCGGCTGAGCGCATTTCATTGCGTGCACCGGAGGCCTCGCTCGCAGCGCTTTCCAAGGCGCTCGGCGTGACCTTGCCGAAAAAGCCGAAGACGTCCGCTTCGAAGGGCGGGCGAACCGCCTTGTGGCTCGGCCCCGACGAATGGCTGGTTATCGATGAGGCGGGCAAGGATCCGCTGGCCGATCGTGCCGGGGTTTCCGCCTTGCACTCGGCGGTCGGCATCTCGCATCGCAACGTCGCTATCGCCGTGACGGGGACCGGGGCGGCGGCGACGATCAATGCGGGCTGCCCGCAGGACCTGTCGTTCGATGCCTTCCCGGTTGGATCGGCGTCGCGAACCATCCTCGGCAAGACCGAGATCGTGCTGCTGCGCACGGCGCCGGACGCCTTCAGGGTTGAATGCTGGCGTTCCTTCTCGGACTATGTCTTTACTTTTCTGTCCGAGGGCTCGCGCGACGCAGCGGTCTAAACCCGGAACGTTTTGCAGGGCAGGCTCGTTCTGCATCCTCACGCCGAGGGAGAATGCCGATGCCGACGAATTCCGCGCCGAAGTCAGCCAGGAAAACCGCGGCCGTCCGCTCGCTCGAACATGAGCGGCAAGAAGCGCCGAGCGCCGAAGAGGAACTCGAGGAAGGCCTCGAGGACACGTTCCCGGCCAGCGATCCTATATCGATCACCAGCACGGCCATTCCAGGCTCTCCCGCAAGACCGGGCAAGCCCAAGACCGTTGCCGGGCGCAAGAGGCGCAAGACGTAATTTCCATCGGGCCAGATCGAACCGGACCTTCTCAATCCCATTGGACATGCTATTTAAAGCGCTTTGGGAGATGAAAATGCCGACAAAAGCAATCGTCTGGGGCGAGAACGTCCACGAGCAGACCAATGCCGCCGTGCGCGACCTCTATCCCTTGGGGATGCATGGCACCATTGCCGCTGCGCTGAACCGAGACAAGGGCATCGAGGCGACCACCGCCACCTTGCAGGAGCCCGAACATGGCTTGAGCGAGAAACGCCTGGCGGCCACCGACGTTCTGTTGTGGTGGGGCCATGCGGCGCATGGCGAGGTCAAGGACGAGATCGTCGAGCGGGTGCAGAAGCGTGTGTGGGAAGGCATGGGGCTGATCGTGCTCCATTCCGGCCACTACTCGAAGATCTTCAAGCGGCTGATGGGCACGCCCTGTTCGTTGAAATGGCGCGAGGCGGGCGAGCGCGAGCGCGTCTGGGCGATCAACCGCGGCCACCCGATCGCGCAAGGCATAGGCGAGTGCCTCGAGATCGGCGAGACGGAAATGTATGGCGAACCGTTCGCGGTGCCGGAGCCGCTCGAGACGGTGTTCGTCTCCTGGTACGAGGGCGGCGAGGTGTTCCGGTCCGGGCTGACCTATCAGCGCGGCGCCGGCAGGATCTTCTACTTCTCGCCCGGCCACGAGACCTATCCGATCTATCACAATGAGGGCGTGCAGCAGGTGCTGCGCAATGCGGTGCACTGGGCGCACAACCCGGCGCCGGCATGGTCCGGCATCACCAATGCGCCGAACGTGCCGACGGATGCGGCAAAGGAGAAGATCGTCCAGAAGGGCCTGCGTCTGCATGCCGATGGCGACAAGGGCCTTAGTTGAGGCCTGAGTTGATTGGGGCGTGAGGGGTTGGGGGCCTGAACTGATGCATCGAATTCTCTTGCTCGGCACAGGCGGCATCGCCGGGCATCATGTCGAGGAGTTCGCCGGGATTCCGGGCTGCGGCATCGTCGCTTGCGTCGACCAGGTGCCCGGCCGCGCGGCCGCGTTTGCCGCCGCCAGCAAGATCGGCGATTTCTTCGAGAGTCTGGAAGCGGCGGTCGCCTGGGGTCAGTTCGATGCCGCCATCAACGCGACGCCGGATGGTGCGCATATGGCGACGACGCTTGCGCTGCTTGCCGAGGGCAAGCATGTGTTTTGCGAAAAGCCGCTGGCACCGAACCACGCCGATGCGCTGGCAATGACCGAAGCGGCCGAGGCAGCCGGGGTGGTCAACATGGTCAACCTGACCTATCGCAACTCACCGGCGATCCAGGAAGCACGGCGCATGGTGCAGGCCGGCGAGATCGGCGAGTTGCGCCATGTCGAGGCGAGCTACCGGCAGAGCTGGCTGGTCAGCAAATCATGGGGCGACTGGCGGGTCGAGGACAAATGGCTGTGGCGCCTGTCGAGCCGGCATGGCTCGACAGGCGTGCTCGGCGATGTCGGTATTCATATCCTGGATTTCGCCACCTATGGCGCCGACCAGGATATCGTCAGTCTGCATGCCGATCTGGTGACGTTTCCGAAGGCCGAGGGTGAGCGCATCGGCGACTATGTGCTGGATGCCAATGACAGCGTCGCGATGACGGCGCGGCTGAGCTCCGGTGCGCTCGCCACGATCGTGGCGAGCCGCTACACGACCGGTCATGCCAACGATCTGTCGCTGGCCCTGCACGGCATCAAGGGCGCTATTAAGGTCGAGACCGACGGCAAGGTATCGAACCTGTCCGCCTGCCTGGGTGGGGATGTCGATCTTCAGCGCTGGCAAACGCTGGCGCTGCCCGATGTCAAACGCAACGCCAGGCGCTTTGCCGATGCACTGGATGCTGGCCGGAATGGCGATCCATCGTTCCGGCGCGCCGCCGATATGCAGAAGCTGATCGACGCCGCCTTCGAGAGTTCAGCGGCAAGGCTGCCGGTATCGATCGCCTGAAGCTGGCCGGCTTATGCCGGCCAGAAGTGATTTCCCGCAAATATCAGAACGAGCTCGGCACGATCCACGGGTCGATGCTGATGCCGAGCCGCGGGCCTTTGCCTTCAGCGGTGTTTTCCGTGGTGCCCTTCTTCTCGACCGAGCCGGTCGAGGCGCAATCGAGCTTCACGTTGGTCTTCGTGTCTACGCAGGTCGCGGCGGACGCATGCTTGACCGGGTGGGTGGCGCTGGCGGCGAAGGCCGAGCCCGAAAGTGCCAGCACGGCGGCGAGGGTGAGGAGTGTCTTTTTCATAGTCAGTCTCCGTTTTCTGAGGTCGAATTCAATTCGTACCTTACGGTGAACTTCTTTCGTACATGTACGATGCACTGTACAGATACGCCCGTCGATCCCGAAGTTCAAGGCGAAACCGTACGCGTACGATAAATTTTTTGTTAACCAAGAAATTCACCCCGCTTTGGCTGGCGGAGAGAAATATGGAAACGAAAGGTACTGACGTTCAGCGGTTGACCGGTGTCCCGGTCAGCGGTGGCACATTTTGCGTGCTGAGCGTGGCAAGCGTGAAATCGCACATCCGCTTCACGAAAGCCTGCGGATCGCCGAAGGGGTAGAACGGAAAGGTGATGAGCAGCGAGATCGTGCCATGGCCGACCGCCCACAGCATGGTGGCGATGGCGCGTGGATCGCCCTGCAACTTGCCGGCGGCGACGCAGGCCTCGACCCTGCTGATCAGCGCGTTCATCGCCGGGTTGCTCTCTTCCATGTCCTCGTAGCTCCTGCCTTCCGGCAGCTTGGTCTTCTCGGTCATGAACACCGTGCGGTATTCGTTCGGATTGCCGAGCCCGAAGGCGGCATATTCCGTCATGACCGCCTGCAACGCCTCGATCGGATCGTCGGACGAATGCTCCTCGATGCGTCGGGCAAGCGTCTCGAACGCATCTTCCGCCAGCGCAAACAGGATGTCCTGTTTGTCGGCGAAGTAGGAATAGACCGACATCGGGGCATAGCCGACCCGCTTGGCCAATTTGCGGATGGTCAGGCCTTCATAGCCTTCTTCCTGGACGAGCTTGTGCGCGGCCTCGACCAGTTCGGAGCGCAGTTCGGCCTTTTGTTTCTCGCGGCGTGTCTGGACGCTCGGCGGCAAGATCTGGTGCCTTTGTTTGGGTTGGTGCCTGGCTGAATTATATACGCTGTACGGAAACGGACAAGGGCACGGGAAGTTCCCCAAACGACAAAGCTCCAGATGGCGCCGACGCTCGTCGATGTCCGACAGCACCATCCGGGCGCCCTCAGTGGCAAAGCCTTTCGCGGCGCCCGGCCAAGCCCGACGGCAGCACCCGTGATCAGCTTTGTTGCTCCCTCGAAGCGGCCCATCATCACGCCTCCTTGTCGATCAGTTTGGCGGCGAGATGCGAAAGCAGTTTTACCGCCTCGCCATAGGTTCTCGCCTTTTCCGGATTAGAGGCGTTGCCGTCCAGCGCCCGCTTGAAGACGCCCTGGCAGATCGCAGCCAGCCGGAAGAAGGAGAAAGCGAGGAAGAAGGTCCAGTTGCCGATGCCGGTAAGCCCGCGCCGCCGGCAGTAGGCGGCGACATATTCCTCTTCCAGCGGCAGGCCGAGTGCGGCACGATCGACACCGCCCAGGCCGCGAAAGCCCGAGCTATGCGGCAGGCGCCATTGCATGCACTGGTAGGCGATATCGGCGAAGGGGTGGCCTGATGTCGACAGTTCCCAGTCGAGCACAGCCAGAACCTTTGGCCGGTCCGGCGCGAAGATCAGATTGTCCAGCCGGTAGTCGCCATGCACCAGCGAGACGCGGCCGTCATCTTCCGGCATGCGCGTCTCCAGCCAGGCAATCAGCCGGTCCATGTCGGCGACGGTGCCGGTTTCCGAGGCGCGGTACTGGCTGGTCCAGCGCGCCAGCTGACGCTCGAAGTAGTTGCCGGGCCGGCCGAAATCACCGAGACCCACGGCCTCGACATCGACGTCGTGCAGCGCGGCGAGGGTATCGTTCAGGGCATCGTAGATGGCGGCGCGTTCATCGTTATCGCGAGCCTCCGGCAGCGCCGGATCCCAGAAAATGCGGCCGTCGACGAAATCCATCACGTAGAACATACGTCCGATCGGCGAGTCTTCGTCGGAAAGATGCAGCATCCGAGGCACTGGCACGGCGGTGCCGGCAAGCGCCTTCATCACCCTGAATTCGCGGTCGACCTGATGCGCCGATTTCAACAACTGCCCCGGCGGCTTGGCGCGCAGCACGTAACGGCCGCTTGCCGCCGTCAGCAGATAGGTCGGGTTCGATTGGCCGGATTTGAACTTTTCGATTGCGGCAAGCCCGGAAAAGCCCGGTATGTTGGCCTCGAGGTAAGGCGCGAGCGCCGCCTGGTCGAGGACGTTCGGATCGTTCATGCCGTCTCTGGCTGACGTTCGATCAAGGTCAGCGTTAGCCAGCGCGCGGTCAGCGCCGGTTTCTTCGAGCCTTCGATCTCGATCGTCACGTCGTGCGCCGTCTGCACCCAGCCCGACGGCCTGACCTTGACGTCGGCCAGCACGAAACGGGTGCGAATGCGCGCGCCGGTCTTCACCGGTGCCAGGAAGCGCAGCGAATCGAAGCCGTGGTTGACGCCCATCTTGCTGTTTTCCAGCGGCGGCATTGTCTCGAAGGTCATTGCCGACAACAGCGACAGCGACAGGAAGCCGTGCGCGATGGTGCCGCCGAACGGAGTCTCGCGCATGGCCCGCTCCGGGTCGCAGTGGATGAACTGGTGGTCGTCGGTGGCGTCGGCGAACTGGTCGATCATGCGTTGCGTGACCACCCGCCACGGCGACACGCCAACCTCCTTGCCGATATTGGCCAGAAGCACATCGAGACTGATCGGTTCCAAACTCATGTCCTCCAGTTCACCTCCGGCTTCTGTGGCCGGAAAATGTCATTCCTTGAACAGTGTCAGCCCATGCTGCACCGACTGCCCGCCGTCGATCGGCAGGATGGCGCCGGTGACATAGCTGCCGGCACGGCTGCACAAATAGAGCGTTGCGCCGGCAATGTCATCCGGTGCGCCGATACGGCCGATCGGAACATGATTGCCGACATGTCTGGCCTGTTCATCCGTGCCGGTGGCAAACGCCGTCATGCGGCTCTGGAACGGCCCGGGGGCGAAAGCGTTGACGGTGATGCGTCGGGCGGCGAACTCCAGCGCCAGGGTGCGTGTCAAATGGTGAACCGCGGCCTTCGAGGCCGTGTAGGAATAGGCGTCGTCGGCCAGCGGCTGCGTGCCCATCACCGAACCGAGGTTGATCACCCTAGCCGGATCGGCGTCGCTGGCGGCGGCATCGAGCAGCGGCAGCAATTCACGCGTCAGATGGAAGACCGCGGTGACATTGACGCCGAGCACCTTGGCCCAAGCCGAATAGGGAAAGCTCTCCAGCGGCGCACCCCAGGAAACGCCGGCATTGTTGACCAGGATGTTCAGGCGATCGGTCCGCGCCTTGACCTCGGCGACGAGCGCGGCAATGCCGGCCTCGCTGGAGACATCGCCGGCGAAGCCTTCCGCCCGGCCCGAGGCGCCAAGACCGTTCAGTTCTTCGGCGACCTTGATGCAGTCCTCGCCCTTACGCGAAGCGATCATCACGCTGGCGCCGGCCCGCACCAGCGCGGTCGCCGCCATGCGGCCGATGCCGGTCGCGGCACCCGTGACCAGCGCGATCTTGCCGGCCACCGAAAACAGCTCGTCCAGATAGCTCATCACAATCCTCCGCGCTCGGCATGCGGGCAAACAGTTCGCGTTGACAAGGCTATCCGAAGTACGGTCATCCTTGCCACTGACAAATGCCTGGCATGCATGAAGGGTTAGCGACCGATGACGGACATGAATCTCGGCATGACCGAGCGGCTGAAGCCGATACACGCGCGCGTCGCGGCCATGGTGCGCGAGGAGATCATGCCGCTTGACAAGGAGTTTCTCGGCGAAGTGGGCAAGGAAGGCGACCGCTGGGTCTATACGGCGCGCCAGAGCGAGATCCTCGAAGGGCTGAAGAAGACCGCAAGAGAGCGCGGCCTGTGGAATTTCTGGCTGACCGGCTCGGAGCGCGGTTACGGCCTTTCCACGGTCGAATACGCCTATCTGGCCGAGGAGATGGGCAAGGCGCATCTCGGCGCGGAAACCTTCAACTGCTCGGCGCCCGACACCGGCAATATGGAGGTGCTGGAACGCTACGGCTCGGCGGACCACAAGAAGGCGTGGCTTGAGCCGCTGCTCGAGGGCACGATCCGCTCGGCCTATCTGATGACCGAGCCGGACATCGCCTCGTCCGACGCCACTAACATCGCCATGCGCTGCGAGCGGCACGGCGACGACTATGTGCTCAACGGCGAGAAATGGTGGGCGTCCGGCGCCGGCGATCCGCGCTGCGCCATCTACATCGTCATGGTCCGGACCGGCGATGACAGCGAGCCGCGGCATCGCCGCCATTCGATGATCCTGGTGCCATCGGGCACAAAGGGCGTGACCAAGGTCCGCGCCATGCAGGTCTATGGCGACGACGACGCGCCGCATGGCCATATGCATCTTCGCTTCGACAATGTGCGGGTGCCGGCATCGAACCTGATCCTCGGCGAGGGCAGGGGTTTCGAGATCGCGCAGGGGCGGCTCGGCCCTGGCCGCATCCATCACTGCATGCGCGCCATCGGCCAGGCCGAGATGGCGCTGGAAATGCTGTGCCAGCGTTCCGTGCGCCGCGAGGCCTTCGGCCAGCCCCTGGCAAAGCTCGGTGCCAATTTCGACATCATCGCGGAATGCCGCATGGAGATCGAGATGGCCCGCCTGCTCTGCCTCAAGGCGGCCTGGATGATCGACCAGGGCGATGCGCGGGCCGCAGCTCCCTGGATCAGCCAGATCAAGGTGGTAGCGCCGCGCGTCGCTCTCAAGGTCACCGACGAGGCGGTGCAGATGTTCGGCGCGCAAGGCATCAGCCAGGACACGCCGCTGGCGCGGTCGTGGACGCACCTGCGGACATTGCGCCTTGCCGACGGGCCTGATGCCGTGCATCGCCGGCAGGTGGCGCGGACGGAGCTGAAGAAATACACGCAGGAAAAGGTCTGAACGCCGGCATCGTCATCCGGCAAGCCGACAGGTCCAGGCAAGGAGTGTTGCGATGACCGTCCCCTCCGAAATGAAGGCGCTGCTGCTGGTCGGCGACGGCTACACCAGGACGCCGAGCGGCAGTATGCTGGAGGCGATGGAGCCCTATCTCGAGCCGGGCAGCATCGCGGTGCCGACACCCGGACCGACGCAGGTGCTGATCAAGGTCAGCCTCGCCTCGATCAATCCGTCCGATGTCGCCTTCATCAAGGGCCAGTATGGCCAGCCGCGCGCCAAGGGCCAGCCGGCCGGCTTCGAGGGTGTCGGCACCGTCGTCGCCAGCGGTGACGAGCCCTATCCCAAAAGCCTGATCGGCAAGCGCGTCGCCTTTACCACCGGTGTCACCAACTGGGGCTCATGGGCCGACTATGCCGTCGCCGAGGCGGCGGTCTGCATCCCGCTGCTCGACACCGTCCGCGACGAGGACGGCGCGGCGATGATCGTCAACCCGCTCACCGCACTCGCCATGTTCGACATCGTCAAACAGGAAGGCGAAAAGGGCTTCGTCATGACCGCCGGCGCCAGCCAGCTCTGCAAGCTGATCATCGGGCTGGCCAGGGAAGAGGGATTCCGACCGATCGTCACCGTGCGCCGCGACGACCAGATCGCTTCGCTGAAAGAACTTGGCGCGGCGCATGTCCTCAACGAAAAGGCGCCGGATTTCAAGACGTCGCTGCGCGAGGTGATGAAGGCCGAACAGCCGCGCATCTTCCTCGACGCGGTGACCGGGCCGCTGGCCTCCGCCATCTTCGACGCCATGCCGAAGCGTTCGCGCTGGATCATCTATGGGCGGCTCGATCCCGAAGCCACTGTTATCCGCGAACCCGGCCAGCTGATCTTCCAGCACAAGCATATCGAAGGTTTTTGGCTGAGCGAGTGGATGCGCCAGTTCCGCGACCGCCGCGGCTCGGCGATCCTTGAAGCGCAGAAGCGTTTTTCCGACGGGCGATGGTCGACCGACGTGACGGCGGTGGTGCCGCTCGCCGAGGCGATGTCGCGGCTGCCGGAGGAACTGGCCAGGCCCAATGGCAAGGTGTTCATTCGGCCTTAGCTCCATTCGAGAGACGCGAGAAGCTTGGACATGAAGCCTTCAGAGGACTTTCGACGGCCGCAAGGATGTCGGTATCTGGCCGCCGCCCGGATCGTCAGGCGGCTATCCGCGTCTTTCAGCCCCCTATGCCACGCCGCTTTGTCCGTGATATGCCGCCGCCATCGAATGCCGGGACGGTGCCGGACTGGGCCTGTTCCGGGATAGTGTGGGGTGATTTGATGACGATATCCAAGCCGGTCTTCGACCGTTTGGGGTTCAGCCTCTGGGTCGGAACATTTCTGGTCGTTCTCGCCATGGTCCTGTGGTCACCCCACACGCGGACGGTATGGCAGGCTTATCTGGACGGCAGCGAGGCCCTTCTGGCCGGTCTGCCGCTCTACGACACCCAGTCCGAGATGGGGTATCTCTACGCGCCGGCCTTTGCCGCGCTCTATATTCCGATAGTCAAACTCGGTTCGCATTTGGGCGGCGTGGTGTGGCACACGCTTGGCTTTGCCGTGCTGACCTACGCCGCGATGCGGCAGGTGCGCAAGCTCGGCGGCGGCGAACTGACGTGGCTGCTTTCTTTCGGTCTTTTCCTCGCTTTGCCGATGGCGGCGGGGGCGATCCGTAACGGCCAGGCGACAATCCTGCTCACCGGGGCCTGCTGGCTTCTCACCCTGTCGGCGCTTGACGGGCGGCGCGCGGAGACCTTCTTCTGGGCTTCGCTTGCCGTCATCGCCAAGCCGACCGCGATCATCATGCTGTTGTTGGTGGGAGCCCTTCGGCTCCGTTTGATACCGGTGCTGGCGCTGGCGGTGCTGTTCGTGCTCGCGCTGCCCTACGCTTTCGCTCCCGCCGGCTACCTCAACGATCAGTATCGTGTCTTCGCCCAGATGCTGACTTCGATGGCCATCGACAACACCAGCCATTTCATACCCTCCGATTTCACGGCGCCGTTCACCAGGATAGGGCTGCCGATTCCGGAATTCGGCGCAACGGTCATACGCATGGTCATGGCTCTGTTTACGCTTTCGGCTGTCATCTGGTTCGACCGCAAGCTTGAACGCGGACCGGCGGGGTTGGCGATCTTCCTAACGGCCACTTTCTACATGTGCGTCTTCAACCCGCGCGTCGAGCCCAACACCTATGCGATGATCGCGGTGCCCGCCGGTCTCGCCATCGCCCTGTTGTGGCGCGAAGAACGCGGTGGCGTTCTGGCCTCGGTGTTGTCGACGGTGCTGTTCGCGGCCGGACTGACCGGCGTCGATCGCCATGTGCACGATTTCCTCTACCCCTGGTTTCGGCCGATCGCGGTTACGTTCATCGCGGGTTCGCTGATCTGGTGGTTCTGGGCCAGTGCGCGGGTAAAGGTGGTGAATGCAGGGGTCGCAAATGGCTGAGTTGCGGTCGACACTCGACATCGTGGCGCCGTTCTTCAACGAGGCGCCATCGGCATCGGCCTTCGCACGCCTGCTCGGCGAGCTCGAATCGGCCGTGGCACAGCGCTTCGGCATGACCGTGCACAAGATCCTGGTTGATGACGGCAGCCGTGACGATGGCGCTGGGCGGTTTTCGCAGGCGCTGACGGGGTCGTGGGAGCTCGTTCGCCTCAGCCGCAATTTCGGCAAGGAGGTCGCTGTGCTCGCCGGCCTCGATCGGTCGCGCGGCGACATGGTGCTGATCATGGACGCCGACCTCCAGCATTCCCTGGACATCAGCCTGAAGCTGATCACCGAGCTGGTGGAACATCCTGATGTCGATGTCGTCTATGCGCAGAACGACCGCCGCGAGGCGAGCTGGCGGCGCAGCCAGCTGGCCCGGCTTTTCTACAGCCTGATCAACAGCAGCCAGCGTTTCGACATTCCTGAAAATGCCGGCGACTTCCGCGTCATGCGCGCTGCCGTGGCGCGCGCGCTGACCAGCTTGCGCGACAAGCGACGCTTCAACAAGGGCCTGTTTGCCTGGGCGGGCTTCCGCCAGAAGGCGTTGCCCTATTCGCCGGAGGGCCGCGCCAGCGGCACGTCGAAATGGAGCCGGCTCAACCTGATCGCCTTCTCGCTCGAAGGTTTCACCTCGTTCTCCGTCATTCCGCTGCGCCTGATCAGCCTCAGCGGGCTGCTCGCGGCATTGGGCGGCGCGGTCTACGGCGCCAAAGTGTTCTTCGAGGTGATTTTCTACGGCATTGCCGTTCCCGGCTACCCCAGCCTTCTGGTCGCTGTCGTGCTGCTCGGCGGCCTCAACCTGACCCTGCTTGGCCTGATCGGCGAATATGTCTGGGTCACGCTCAGCGAGAGCAAGGATCGGCCGGTCTATCTCGTGCGCGATGTCGTGCGCAGCGAGATCTCCGCCGACAGGCCGGAGCAGGGCGCTAGCGACAGATGACGCGCCGCATCCGCCTGATCGCCGACGACTACGGCCTGGCGCCCGGCGTCTCCGCCGGGATTCTCGACCTTCTCGATCGCGGGCGGCTGACCGGAACCAGCTGCATGACTGGCTTTCCGGAATGGGAAGCGGAGGCGGCGCACATAAAGCCTTTCTGTGGCCATGTCGCGGTCGGGCTGCATCTCACCTTGACCGACCAGCCTGCGATCACCGGCCGGTCGAGCCTGGCGCCGGAAGGCCGGCTGCCGCCACTTCGCTCGTTGGCATTGCCTGTCCTGCGCGGCCACATTGCCGAGCGCGATGTCCATGCCGAGCTCGACGCCCAGTACGGCCGCTTCATCGAGGCGCTGGGGCGCCGCCCCGATTTCGTCGACGGGCATCAGCATGTGCATTTCCTTCCCGTCGTGCGCACATGGCTGCGCGCGCGCCTTGGCGAAGGAAGCGACAGGCCGGCGCTGCGCGGCGCTCCGGCACTGACCGGCCAATTCGCCTCGGCGCCGAAAGTCGCGGCGATCGCCGCGCTCGCTGTCGGCTTCAATCGGTCGATGCAGCGCGCCGGCTTCACCCTTTTTAAGCCGCTCACCGGCATCTATGACTGGCGGCAACCCGAAAAATTCGCTTCCGTGCTGCAAGCCGCCGTCGAGGCATTGCCGGAACGAGGGCTGTTCATGTGCCATCCCGGCCATGTCGACGCGACGCTGCGCGCGCGCGACACGATGCAAGGCGTGCGCGAGGTCGAATTCGCGGCCCTGGCGTCGGATGCGTTCGGTGCCAGCCTGACCCGCGCCGGTGTCGCAATCATGGATGGCAAGGGATGAGCGACGCCGAGCGGCCCCAGCGTTCGACCGGCAACAAGATCGTCCGCTTTGCCATTGTCGGACTTGCGAACACGGCCATCGACCTTGCCAGCTTCTTCCTGCTGCTCAAGCTCGGGGTTTCGCCGCTGCCGGCCAACATCGCCGCGTGGTTCATCGCCGTCACCTTCTCTTTCGCGGCGAACGGTTTCTGGTCGTTCGAGCGCAATCGAGCCATCCGGCTGCATGACGCGTTCCTTCGCTTCGCCTCCCTGGGGGGACTGATCTCGCTCGGCGTCTCCAGCCTTTCGATCGCGCTGTTCGCAACGACTGTCGGAGTTTGGCCGGCCAAGATCGGCGGTGTCGTCGTGGCGGCGGTGCTGAATTTCCTCGCCGCGCGCTGGTCGATCGAAGGCCGGTTGCTGAAATAGCGGCGGAAACCGCCCTCACTTTTGCTGGAATGTCTCTACTCGGCCGGCTCCACTTTGGTGTAGGCGGCTTCCTCGAGTTCGCGCTTCAGCCGGGCTTGCTCATGGGTCTTCGGGGTGACGAAGCGGCCAAGCAGGAGATAGGCGACCGGCGTCAGGAACAGCGTCGAGACGGTGGCAAGGCCCAGTCCGCCGACGATGACCCAGCCGAGTGCGACGCGCGCCTCGGCACCGGCGCCGCTCGCCAGCACCAGCGGCAAGCCGCCGAGCACGGTGCAGATCATCGTCATCATCACCGGCCGCACGCGGATGATCGAGGCCTGCTCGATCGCTTCGCGCACGCCAAGCCCACGATCACACAGCTGGTTGGCGAATTCGACGATCAGGATGCCGTTCTTGGCCATGACTCCGACCAGCAGCACCAGGCCGATCTGGCTGTAAGCGTTGAGGCTGGTGCCCGAGAGCAGCAGCGCGAAGATGGCGCAGGCGAGACCGAGCGGCACCGTCGCCATGATGATGACGGCGCTGACGAAGCTTTCGAACTGGGCGGCCAGCACCAAAAGGATGATAACCAGCGCGAAGCCGAAGATGGTGACCATGGCGCTGTTGGTCTCGCCCAGCGTCGCGGCCTCGGCCAGCGGCAGTATGCGGCTGCCCGCAGGCAGCAGCGGCGTGGCGATTTCCTCGGCGCGGGTGAGCGCATCGCCAAGAGCGAAGTCGCCAGTGAGGTTGGATGTGATGGCCACCGAAGGCTGCTGCTGCTCACGCGACAGCGATGGCGGCACGGCGCGCTCGGTCAGCGTGGCGATGGTCGACATCGGCACGAAGCGTCCGTCGGCGGTTTTCAGGAAGATGTTTTCCAAATCGGTCGGGTCGTTGATCGGATTGGTGGTCGAGACCAGCTTCACACCATAGCTGCGGTCGGCGATGTAGACGTCGGCGACGTCGTTGCCGTCGAGCATGGCCTGCAAGGTGTTGGCCAGCCCAGTGATGTCGATGCCGAGGTCGGAGGCGCGCTCGCGGTCGATGGCCACCGCCAGCTGCGGCTGCGTCGGGTCGATCGACAGGCGCGGGGTCTGGAAGCGCGGATCCTTCTGCATCTCGGCGATGATCTTCACCGCTGCGTCGCCGAGTGCCTTGCGGTCGTTGCCGACCAGCGCGAACTGCAGGCCGTTGCCGGCGCCGCGGATGCCGAGGCTGTTGGGCTGCACCGGGAAGATGCGCACACTCGGCACCTGTCTGGTCAACCGGCTGATCTCGGCCATGATCTCCTGCTGGCTGCGGCTGCGCTCGTTCCACGGTGCCAGCGTCATCACCATGAAGCCTGAGTTATAGGAGCCGTTCTGGCCGGCATTCTCGAAAGTGCTGCGGATCTCGCCGGAATCGCGCATCGGCTGGATCAGTTTCTCGATCTTCTGCATCTGCTGGGTGGTGTAGTCGAGGCTGACGCCCTGCGGGGCGCTGACGCGCAGCAGCACGGCGGCGCGATCCTCGGTCGGCGTCAGTTCCTGGCGTATGGTGCCGAACAGCGTGAAGGCGGTGCCGGCAAACAGCACCGCGACCAGAAGCACGATCCATGGCGCATCGAGGCAGGCGTGCAGGCCGCGCTTGTAGGCAGTATTGAGCACGCCGCCGATGCGGGCGCCGACGCCGTGACCGCCTTCGTGGTGGAGCGATGCGCTGGTCAGCATACGCGAAGCGAGCATCGGGCACAGCGTCAGCGCCACCACGCAGGACAGAAGCACCGACATGGCAAGCACGAAGCCGAATTCGCGAAACAGACCGCCGGTCTGGCCGGGCAGGAACGAGATCGGCACGAAGACGGCGACGAGCGTCAAGGTGGTGGCAATGACGGCGAAGAACACCTCCTGCGCGCCGAGCACGGCGGCTGCGCGGGGCCCCATGCCTTCATTGCGCCGTCGCACGATGTTCTCCAGCACGACGATGGCGTCGTCGACGACCAGTCCGGTCGCCAGCACCAGGGCGAGCAGGGTCAGGATGTTGACCGAGAAGCCAGCCAGATAGATGGCGGCGATGGTGCCGATCATGGCAACCGGCATCGATAGTCCCGGGATCAGCGTCGCGCGCCAGTCGAGCAGAAACACATAGATGACGATCAGCACCATGGTCACCGACAGGCCGAGCGCGATCTCGACCTCGTGCACCGCGCCGTTGACGAAGACCGCGTCGTCGCTGGTGATCTTGATCGACATGCCCTTGGGCAGGTTTTCCTGCAATTTGGCGACGGCGGCCTGGACACCGGTCGAGATGTCCAGCGTGTTCGATTCCGCCTGGCGGATGATGCCGATGCCAATACCGGTCTTGCCATCCGAACGCAGCGCGGTCTGGCCGACATCGGGGCCGAGCGTGACGGTGGCAACGTCGCGGATGCGCGTCGTGCCGCCGATGATGATGTTTTCGAACTCTTCCGGCGTGGTCACGTCGGCGGTCGTGCGGACGATCAGGTCCTGATTGGTCGTGGTGATCGAACCAGCGGGTGAATCGAAGGCGACAGAGGCAAGCGCCGCCCTGAGGTCGGCCACCGTGAAGCCGAGGCTGGCAAGCTTGTTCTGGTCGACATCGATGCGGAAGATCTTGTCGCGGTCGCCATAGACCTGGACGTCGGCAACGCCGGGCACGGCGGCCAGCTCGTCCTCGATCTGGTCCTGGACCACCACTGTCATGTCCTGGATCGACATATTGTCCGAGGTCACCGCCAATCGCATCACCGGTTCGGAATTGGCATCGGCCTTGACGATGCGCGGCGGATCGGCGGTGTCCGGCATCTGGTTGGCGACGCGGCCGACGGCATCACGCACGTCCGAGGCGGCGACGTCGAGATCGACACCGTCGTTGAACTCGATGGTGACGCGGCTCGAACCGAACGAGGAAGAAGACGAGATCGACTTGACGCCGGAGACGCGGGCGACGGCGCCCTCGATCGTGTCGGTCAATTCGCGGTCGACGGTTTCTGCCGCCGCCCCTTCGAAGGCGGTGGAAACAGTAACGACCGCGCGATCGACGTCAGGCAGTTCACGGATCTCGACGCCATAGAAGGCGGCAAGGCCAGCAACGGCGATGAGGGTGTTCAGAACGAAGGCCATGACCGGCCTGCGGATGAACAGCGCGGTGAAGCCGGTATCGCTGGCGGTGTTGATGGTGCCGGTCATGAGCCCTCGGCCGCCTCCACGGCACGCTGCTCTTCGCCGGCAACGCGGACCGCGCCGCCCTCGCTGACGCTCTGAGTGCCTTCGGTGACCACCATGTCGCCGCTGTCGATCTCCGCGTCGATCAGCACGGTCTCGGTGTTGCGCTGGATGATGCGCACCGGGACCCGCCTGGCCTTGCCGTCCGCGATCCGCCAGACATAGGCGCCGTCCGAACCCCACAGGATCGCCAGCGGGCTGATGGCCGGATAGGTCTGTCCCGGGAATTTCATGGTGATGCCGAACGACATGCCGGCGCGCAGGGAATCGGCCGGATTGGCGATCTTGGCTTTGACCAGAAGGGTGCGGCTCTTCTCATCGATGTGATTGTCTATGGCCGAAACCGTTCCGGTATAGGCATTGCTGGGATTGGCGATCGGCGTCGCCGTCAATTGCGCGCCGACCTTCACAGCGGCGGCGAAACGCTCCGGTACCAGGAAATCGACCAGAATGCTGGAGCGGTCGTCGAGCGTGGCGATTGCCGACTGGTTGGTCACATAATTGCCGGCGGAGATCGGCAGGATGCCGACGGTGCCGGCAATCGGTGCCAGAATCGACCGACGCTGGAGTGCAAGTTCCGCGTCCTGAAGCGCCAGCTTGGCGCCCGCCAACACCACTTCGGCGTCGGCCACGGCAACCGGTGTCGCGGCGTTGGAGGCGCGCAGCGACTTGACGCGGTCAAGCTTGGCCTGCGCATCCTGCAAGGCGAGCTTGGCGCGGTCCTGGGCGATCATTTCGGTCTCGGAATCGAGGGTGGCGATGATTTGTCCCTTGTCGACATGGCTGCCGGATTCGACCAGCAACTCGGCGAGGCGGCCGGAACTGTAGGGATTGACGGTCACCGAGGCATTGGCACGGCCGGTACCGATCGCCTGCAAGCGGTCGTTGATAACAGCCGAAGTGGCCGCCAGGGCAACCACGTTCACCCGCTGGTTGCCACCACCGCGGCCGATTGCCTGCTTCGCGTTGACGGCGCCGCTTTCAGCCGGAGACGTTGCCGCATAAGCCCAGTCAATGCCCCAGCCTGCCAGCACGTCGTGAGCGCCCGGATAAAAGCGCAGCCAGGCGGATGCCGCCACCACCAGCACCACAAGCGCAAAAACTATCTGTTTCCAGGCGGCCATCGGCACTCCGGTTGGTAAAACAGTCCTTTCGTCTACCAGTTTCCCGAAATGAAGCAGACGCGGCGAGGCTATTGTAAGGCAAGAAGCCAGCCCGATATCGCGTCTTTATGACAACTCTCCGGTGTCTGCGCACATTAAATATATGTAACGTGACGCCTAACGCAGACTTTCCATCTCTCGAATGCGCTTGGCGCCCTCTGCTTCCAGTTGCCTTGTGACAGCGCCGATCAGCATTTCTGCAACGACGAAGAGGGCGGCGGAGGAATCCCACGCCGACGGCACGGCCGTTCGTCCAGCGATGACATGGCGGGCGAAACGCGCGATCGGCGATAGCCATTGGTCGGTGAACAGCACGATCTGCACGCCGCGCTGATGCGCCTTTTCGGCGAAGCGAGCGAGGCTGTCCTGATAGCGCCTGATGTCGAAGATCACCAGCACATCGCGTTTGCCCATGTCGATCAGCCTGTCGCGCCACGTGCTTTCCTGACCGGCAAGGTGAAAGACATCGGGCTGAACGACGGCGAGGTGGGCGGCCATGTAACGCGCCAGCGGATCGGTGAAGCGGCCGCCGATCAGGAATGTCTTGCCGCGCCGGTCGACAAGCCGGGCGGCGATGTCGGCAAGCTGCCTGTCGGACAGGTGCCTGAACGTTTCGCGCATGTTGTCGAGCGTCGCTTCCAGCATTGGTGACACCGTGCCGCCGCCGGGCGAGGGCGGGTTGAGCGTCCTTATCGCCGGCGATTGCAATTGCGCCGCCAGTTCGTCCTGCAGGCTTGACTGGAATTCCGGATAGTTCTGGAAGCCCAGCCGGGCAACGAAGCGCAGGATCGTCGGCGAGGAGACGCCGGCCGCGGCCGAGAACTCGGCGACCGTCTTCAGGCCGATCATCGGGTAGCTGGCGATCAGCGTCTGGGCCGCGCGTCGTTCGCCGGCCGGCATCGTGCCGATGCGGTCGGCAATCAGTTCGGCAATACTGGAAATCATCTTTCCCCCACCCCCTGGAGCGGGATGGCAAACCATTCCGCTCCGTCTGTTTGTCTTGGCCCATTTCTGCGACGCCAAGCGATTCTACCTGGCTGCAAAACGCTTCGGCCCGGTCGAAGGTCTTTTCCGAAATCGCATTTGACAAAACCGGCCAAACTGTATGAAATCATCCACAGGGACGCAATGAGACAAAATACGTAACATACGATACAGCGCTCCCCGGGGACGGCAGACTATGGAGAAAGCACGGCCCGCCAGCCTTGCAGCGTCTGATACCGTGAGGGTGACGAACCCCGGCGGATCGAGCCCTTTTGTGCTGACCTGCGATCACGCCTCGAACTTCGTTCCCGCCGAATTCGGCACGCTTGGCCTTGCCGCCGAGGACCTGTCGCGCCACATCGCGTGGGATCCCGGCGCGCTGCCGGTTGCCCGCCGCATGGCGCAGGCGCTCGATGCTACGTTGGTCGAAACCCGAATTTCGCGTCTCGTCATCGACTGCAACCGGCCGCTCGATGCGCCCGATTTGATACCGCCTGTCAGTGAGACAACAGCCATACCAGGCAATGCCGGCCTGTCGGAAGGTGAGCGCGCGGCGCGCATCGCCTTGTCGTGGCAGCCGTTTCACGCCGCCATCGATCAGATTGTCTGCGACCGGCTGGCGCGCGGGCAGGCGACCCGCCTGGTTTCGGTCCACTCCTTCACGCCGGTCTACAAATCCAAAAACCGGCCCTGGCATATAGGCATCATCCACGACAAGGATCGCCGGCTGGCATCACCGCTGATATCGGCGCTGAAGCGGCTTGCTGGCGTCACCGTCGGCGTCAACGAGCCCTATTCCCCGGCCGACCGCGTCTATTTCACGCTGGAACGCCATGCGCGCTCGCGCGGCTTGCCTTGCGCGATGATCGAAATCCGCAACGATGAAATCGCCGGCGAGACCGGGCAGCGGAAATGGGCGGATATGCTCACGGGCATTTTTTCGGATCTGGAGCCAGAGGAGGCCGGACACACCAGATCGCATTCAGTCGGAAAGTCAGTTCAATCGGCCAGCTAAGAACCAACAGGGGACACCAAAATGGCAGCACCGGGTTATACTGAAGTTGACAAGAAGGAGGACCTCAAGGTTCTCCATGGAATGGGCTATGCTCAGGAACTGTCGCGAAGCATGAGCCGCTTCTCGAATTTCGCGATCTCGTTCTCGATCATCTGCATCCTTTCAGGTGGCATCAATTCCTTCGCGCAGGCGACATCGTCGATCGGTGGCGCGGGCGCGGGCATCGGCTGGATCGTCGGCTGCTGCGTATCGGGCTTCTTCGCCCTTGCCATGGCGCAGATCGCCTCGGCATTTCCGACCGCCGGCGGCCTCTATCATTGGTCGTCGATCCTCGGCAACCGCTTCACTGGCTGGCTGACGGCCTGGCTCAATCTGTTTGGCCTGATCACCGTGCTCGGCGCCATCAACATCGGCACCGCCTTCTTCTTTGTCGGAACGTTCGGAAGCTGGTTCGGCATCACCGGCACGCCGGGCGAAATCGTCGGGTTCGTAGCCTTCATCACCGTGCTGCAGGCGCTGTTCAACCATTTCGGTATCAAGCTGACGGCTATGCTGACGGATGCTTCCGGCTTCCTGATTCTCGGAGCAACGGCGGTCCTAATCGTGGCTTGCCTGGTGTTTGCGCCGGCGATCGACATCACGCGGCTTTGGACCTTCACCAACTATTCGGGCGATGCCGGTGGCGGTGTTTTCCCGCAGTCCGACTCCATGAGCTACCTGTTCCTGCTCTGCCTGCTTCTGCCGGTCTATACCATCACCGGCTACGACGCGTCGGCGCATACCTCCGAAGAAACAGAGAAGGCAGCACACTCGGTGCCGCAGGCGATCGTTTCGTCCGTGCTCTGGTCTTCGCTAATCGGTTGGGTGATGCTGTGCGCAATCGTCCTGGCTATCCCCGACCTGGCCGCCGGCGCCAAGCAGGGCTGGAACGTGTTCTTCGCCACCATGGACGCGATCATGCCCGTCTGGCTGAAGACGTTGCTGTATCTCGCAATCCTGATCTCGCAGTTCCTGTGCGGTCTCGCCACGGTGACCTCGGCCTCGCGCATGTTGTTTGCCTTCTCGCGTGACGGTGGCATGCCGTTCGGTTCCGCGTCGCTCGCCAAAGTCAACCCGACCTGGCGCACGCCAGTCAACGCGATCTGGACCGCTGCTGTGCTTGAGATCATCTATGTCTTTCTTGCACAGTTCATTTCGATTGGCGGCACCAACATCTACACCATCGTCGTCAATTCGACGCTGGTGTTCCTGTTTCTGTCGTTCATCATTCCGATCGTACTCGGCATGATGACCTTCGGAACGGCGAAATGGCCGACTCCAGGCCCGTGGAACCTCGGCGCCGGGCTGTTCAAGC
This sequence comes from Mesorhizobium sp. M1396, assembly GCF_040317725.1. Taxonomy (NCBI): domain Bacteria; kingdom Pseudomonadati; phylum Pseudomonadota; class Alphaproteobacteria; order Hyphomicrobiales; family Phyllobacteriaceae; genus Mesorhizobium; species Mesorhizobium sp. M1396. The sequence goes on from NZ_JAMYLA010000014.1 coordinate 122,930, forward strand.
TGTTTTGCGCCCTGTCGATTGTCGGCATGGCGATCATCTTCTACATCGCCATCCAGCCGCCGAACGACAAGGTGCTTTACATCACCATTGGCTTCATTGTGCTGACCGCCGTCCTTTGGTTCGGTTTCGAAAACCGCCGCTTCCAGGGTCCACCGATCGGCGACCAGATTGCCAAGCGCAGGGCTGCCATCGCGGCCGCCGAAATGGCCGTCGGCGAAACCGGCCACTGACATCAACCATCATGGCCATGGCCGGCGTTTTGCCGGCCATGGTTTCGTTTGCCCTCTCAATCGTCAAGCGCTGGAGTGCCAAAGGAATGGCCGGAAATTTCTCGTTCGATCAGTTGAAGAAAGCGGTCTCCAGCGGCGAGATCGACACGGTGCTCGCCTGCATCGTCGACATGCAGGGCCGGCTGGCGGGAAAACGGTTCCTGGCGCAGTACTTCGTCGATTCCGCGCATGACGAAACGCATGGCTGCAACTATCTGCTGGCTGCCGACATCGATATGGAGCCCGTGCCCGGCTACAAGGCGGCGAGCTGGTCGAAGGGCTATGGCGACTTCGTCATGAAGCCGGATCTGGCCACGCTGCGGCGCATTCCCTGGCTGGAAAAGACCGCACTTGTGATCTGCGACGTGCTTGACCACCACACCCACGATGACCTGCCGCATTCGCCGCGCGCTATCCTCAAGAAGCAGGTCAAGCGGCTGACGGAGCGCGGCTATATCGGCTATTTCGCTTCCGAGCTGGAATTCTATCTGTTCAACGAGACCTACGATTCCGCCCGCAAGAAACACTGGCAGGGCCTCGACACCGCCTCGCCCTATATCGGCGACTACCAGATCGGCATCACCACCAAGGAAGAAGGCGTCATGCGCCGGCTTCGCAACGAGATGGAAGCTGCCGGCATTCCGATCGAGAATTCCAAGGGCGAGTGGGGTCCGGGCCAGGAAGAGATCAATGTGCGCTATGCCGAGGCGCTCGACATGGCCGACCGCCACGTCATCCTGAAGAACGGCGCCAAGGAAATCGCCGAGTCCGAAGGCAAGGCGATTTCCTTCATGTCCAAGTACAATTACGGGCTCGCCGGCAATTCCAGCCACATCCACAATTCGCTGTGGAGCGCCGACGGCAAGACGCCGTTGTTCTTCGACAACAAAGCGGACTGGACGCTCTCGACGCTGGGCCAGCAATGGGCCGCCGGTCAGCTCAAATACGCCAAGGAATTCACCTGGTTCCTGGCGCCCTACATCAACTCCTACAAGCGCTTCCAGGCCGGCACCTTTGCGCCGACCAAGATCATGTGGAGCGAGGACAACCGCACCGCCGGCTTCCGCCTGTGCGGCGAGGGCACCAAGGGCATCCGCATGGAATGCCGCATCGGCGGCGCCGACCTCAACCCGTATCTTGCTTTCGCGGCGCTGATCGCAGCCGGCCTCGCCGGCATCGACGAGAAGCTGGAATTGCAGAAGCCGTTTGTCGGCGATGCTTACCAGGCGTCGCGTTTGCCGGAGATCCCGAAGACACTGCGCGATGCGACCGAGACGCTGGCGAAGTCGAAGATGCTGAGGCAGGCGCTCGGCGAGGATGTGCTCGAACACTATGTCCACACCGCAAAATGGGAGCAGTTCGAATATGACCGCCGCATCACGGATTGGGAACTGCACAGGGGGTTCGAGCGATATTGACGTTGTTGCGTTTTTTGCGATATGTTGCGATATAAGCACCGCAACATATCGGAGGCAGTGTTGCTCAAAGGCAAAGCCAATGTCGACAAAACATGGTTCGCGGATCAGATGAAGGAGCGCAACATATCGTTGCGCCGTATGGCCAGCCGCATGAACATGCATCCCAGCGCCTTGTCGCGGACACTGAACGGCGAGCGGCGTATGCAAGTCGATGAAATACGCAGGATCGCTGAAATTTTCGACCAGCCGGAAAGCGAGGTCTTGGTCCACCTGGGCTCTTCGGATGCGAAGGCGGCGGAGCGTCGTCCCGGCTTCATGGAGGGGCAGGTGGATTTCGAGAATGCGTTAGACGTAAACGACACCGCTGGAGAATACATCGTGCCGCCGCGAGGCGCCGATCCGTTGTTTGGATGCATGGCTGGGACACTCACGCTTCTCCCGGACGTCGATTACACCGCACCCGCGGATCCGGACTGGGGCAAGGTGTATGACGACTGATGGGGTGCTTCTGGACACATGCTTCATGCTGTGGCTGTCGACGGAACAACCGGTCGCGAGAGCGGCGGTTGAGAGGGTGACCAGCGCGCGCAAAAATGGCGACGTGATCGCCGTTTCCGTCATGTCCGCCTGGGAAATCGGAATGCTGGTTTCTAAAGGCCGGCTTCCGTTCATCAAGTCACCGCTCGCATGGTTTGAACGGTTCGTGCAGGCTGGTGCAACGAGTGTTGAAGGCATCGACAGTGAGCTCTTGGTCGAGTCTTCGTTCCTGCCCGGCGTCGTTCACAACGATCCAACAGACCGGATCATCATAGCTACGGCGCGCTCGAAGAATTTGGAAATTATCACCCGCGATCGCGCGATCCTTGCCTATGGCTTGGCTGGCTTCGTCAAAACAGTTCCTTGTTGATTTGGAGACGTTTAATTGGAAACCGTGAAACTCATATCCCCCGTCGATGGCTCGATCTATGCCGAGAGGCCCGTGGCAACGGACCAGGCGATCAACGCCGCGGTAGAACGTGCCAAGGCGGCGCAGGAGAAGTGGGCTGAGACACCGATCGTCGAGCGCGGCAAGTACATGCTGGCGATGCTGGAAGCGCTGGTCGCGATGACAGACGAGATCGTGCCGGAAATCGCCTGGCAGATGGGGCGGCCTGTTCGTTATGGCGGTGAGTTCGGCGGTGTCAAGGAACGCACCAACTACATGGTCGAGATCGCCGAGGCGGCGCTCAAGTCTGTGCCGGCCTCCAATCCGAAGGATGGCTTCCGCCGATATGTGAAGAAGGATCCGCTCGGCGTGGTCATGGTGATCGCGCCGTGGAATTATCCTTACCTCACCGCCGTCAACACCATCGTGCCGGCGCTGATGGCCGGCAACACCGTGATCCTCAAGCATGCGGCGCAGACGCTGCGGGTTGGCGAGCGCTTTCAGCAGGCCTTCGACAAGGCCGGTCTGCCGAAGGGCGTGTTCCAGAATATCGTGCTGAACCACGCCCAGACCGAGAAACTGCTCGGCTCGGGCAAGATCGACCATGTCAATTTCACCGGTTCGGTCGCCGGCGGCCGCGCCATCGAAAGAGCGGCGGCGGGCACTTTCATGACCCTCGGCCTAGAGCTTGGCGGCAAGGATCCGGCCTATGTGCTGCCCGACGCCAAGATGGACCATGCGGTCGCCAATCTGGTCGACGGCGCCTTCTACAATTCCGGCCAGTGCTGCTGCGGCATCGAACGCGTCTACGTGCACGAAAAGGTCTATGACGAATTCGTCGAAGGCTTCATCGCCGAGACGAAGAACTATGTCGTCGGCAATCCGCTCGACCAAGCGACGACGATGGGGCCGATGGCGCAGGCGCGCTTCGCCGACCTGATCCGCGAGCAGAAGGCCGAGGCACTGCGCAAGGGCGCGGTGGCACATATCAACATGAAGGTGGCGAACGACAAGGCCGGCTCGCCCTATCTGGCGCCGGAAGTGCTGACCAATGTCGACCATCAGATGAGCGTCATGCGCGAGGAGAGTTTTGGGCCGATCGTCGGCATCATGAAGGTGCGCAACGACGAAGAAGCGATCGCGCTGATGAACGACAGTCCCTACGGGCTGACGGCCTCGATCTGGACGCGCGATACCGAGCATGCGGTGGCGATCGGCAACCGCGTCGAGACCGGCACGGTGTTCATGAACCGCTGCGACTATCTCGACCCGGCCTTGGTCTGGACCGGCGTCAAGGACACCGGCAAGGGTGCCGGCCTGTCCGCCATCGGCTATGACAATCTGACCAGGCCGAAGTCATTCCATCTGCGCGAAGCCATCTGAGCTGCTTGAGCATCGAGCATTGGGCCACTCAAGGAGGAGAAATGTCTGAGATACAGCCGTCCGCACCATTGGCCCGTCAGGGGCCAGAGGGTATTGGCGGCTATCTCGTCGTGCCGATGCTTGGCCTCATTTTCATGCCTCTGGCTGGCCTGGTTGTGTTCGAGCACCATATCGGCCTGTCCGAGTATTTTAGCCTACTAACCGGTGCGCAGCAGGTCTTCGTCGTGGCGGAGATTTTCGGATATCTGGCGATCGCGGTCGCCTGCCCGCAGGGCTTGCTTGTTTTGCTGATTGGCAAGCGGCGGGCTTTTCCACGCCTTTACATCGTCTGGGCCGCCGTCAGTCCCGTCTCTATCCTGACCGATCTTGCGGCCGCGAGCATCCTTCTTGGCGATATCTTTGAGGCGCAAGGCATGGCTTTGTTCGATGGAGAGGCGGCAAAGAATATTCAACACTCGATCGTCTATTCCGTAATCTGGATTCTATACATGCAGAAGTCCCGGCGGGTTCAGAACACCTTCACTCAATAGCCACCACCCACAATGTCCTGAAATCGAGAAAAAATGTCCAAGCTGATCTCCAAATGGAACTATCCCACCACCGTCCGCTTCGGCGCCGGGCGCATCAAGGAATTGCCAGAGGTTTTGGCGGCCACCGGCATCAAGCGGCCGCTGTTCGTCACCGATCCTGGCCTGGCGAAACTGCCGGTCGTCGCCTCGACGCTGAAGATTCTCGACGACGCCAAGGTGCCCTACGGCGTCTTCTCGGAGGTCAGGCCGAACCCGGTCGAATCCAATCTCACCGCCGGCATCGCCGTGTTCAAGAAGGGCAAGCATGACGGCGTCATCGCCTTCGGCGGTGGCTCGGCGCTCGATCTCGGCAAGCTGATTGCCTTCCAGGCCGGCCAGGTTAGGCCGGTGTGGGACTTCGAGGATGTCGATGACTGGTGGACGCGCGCCAATTCGGATGCCATCGCGCCGATCATCGCCGTGCCGACCACCGCCGGCACCGGATCGGAAGTCGGCCGCGCCGGTGTCATCACCAATGAGGCGACGCACACCAAGAAAGTCATCTTCCATCCCAAATTGTTGCCTTCTATCGTCATCGCCGATCCCGAACTGTCGGTCGGCATGCCCGGCTTCATCACCGCCGGTACCGGCATGGATGCGCTGGCCCACTGTCTCGAAGCCTATTGCGCGCCGGGTTATCATCCGATGGCCGACGGCATCGCCGTCGAAGGTGTGAGGCTGGCCTTCGAGAACCTGCCGAAGGCTTTTGCCAATGGCAAGGATCTCGTCGCGCGCGCCCATATGATGAGCGCCGCCGCGATGGGCGCCGCCGCCTTCCAGAAAGGGCTCGGCGCCATCCATTCGCTGTCGCATCCGGTCGGTGCGCTCTACGATACCCATCACGGCATGACCAATGCGGTGTTCATGCCTTATGTGCTCGCCTTCAACCGCGACGCCATCGAGGAGCGTATTGGCCGGCTCGCCGCCTATTGCGGCATCAAGGGCGGCTTCGACGGCTTCGCCAAGGCGATCATCAAGCTGCGTAAGGAATTGAAGGTGCCGCACGCGCTGCCGGGCCTGATCAAGGGGCTCGACATGGACAAGAAGCGCAAGGCGCTGATCGCCGACATGGCCGTGGTCGATCCGACCGCCGGCGGCAACCCGGTCAAGCTGACCAAGAAGGCGGCGCTGACCCTGCTCGAAAACGCCATCGCCGGCACGGTCTGAGGCGTTTTCCGCACCGCGAAGTGATCTGAAAAGGGGCTAGAAAAACAAGGGGGAGGATGACGGGCAAGGGACAAAATAGTTAGCCGGAAAAAGAATCGCGAAGCGATTGCTACAGCCGGTTAAAAAGAGTTTACTTTTTCGTACTGCGAGCAGCCGGTTTCATAAAGCTTTCATCTGGCTGTCACATGAAAACGATACCGCATCGCAGGCGTCCAACGGCGTCAGTTCAACGGAGAGAACACATGTTCAAATTCACGGGGAAAGTGCTTTCCCTTTCGGCCGCGGCGCTTTTCGCGTCGACGGTGATTTCGTCCGCGGATTCGATGGACGATCTCGTCAAGGCCGCCAAGGCAGAAGGCCAGCTAACCACCATCGCTTTGCCGCATGATTGGTGCGGCTACGGTGCCGTCATTGATGGCTTCAAGGCCAAGTATCCTGGGATTGCCATCAACGAACTCAACCCCGATGCCGGGTCCGGCGATGAGGTCGAGGCGATCAAGGCCAACAAGGACAACAAGGGCCCGCAGGCGCCCGACGTCATCGACGTCGGCTTGTCGTTCGGCCCGTCGGCCAAGAAGGATGGCCTGATCCAGCCCTACAAAGTGTCGACCTGGGACTCGATCCCGGACAGCGCCAAGGATGCGGAAGGCTTCTGGACCGGCGACTACTACGGCGTGCTGTCCTTCCAGGTGAACAAGGATCTGGTCAAGGAATCGCCGAAGGACTGGGCCGACCTGCTGAAGCCGGAATTCGCCAACTCGGTCGCTTTGGCCGGTGATCCGCGCGCGTCGAACCAGGCCATCCAGGCGGTATATGCCGCTGGCCTGTCGTCGGGTGCGGCTGCTGGCGAAGCCGCCGGCACCGCTGGCCTCGACTTCTTCAAGAAGCTCAACGCCGCCGGCAATTTCGTGCCGGTTATCGGCAAGGCCGCCACGCTCGCCCAGGGTCAGACTCCGATCCTCGTCACCTGGGACTACAACGCGCTCGCCGGCCGTGACACGCTGAAGGGCAACCCACCCGTCGACGTCGTCGTGCCGAAGACCGGTGTCGTCGCCGGCGTCTACGTGCAGGCGATCAGCGCTTTCGCGCCGCACCCGAACGCAGCCAAGCTCTGGCTGGAATACCTCTATTCCGACGAAGGCCAGGTCGCCTGGCTGAAGGGCTACTGCCACCCGATCCGCTTCAACGATCTTGCCAAGAACAACAAGATTCCGGCGGACGTGCTGGCCAAGCTGCCGCCGGCTGAGTCCTATGCGGCCGCGGCGTTCCCGACGCTCGACGAGCAGGGCAAGGCCAAGGAAGCCATCACCAAGAACTGGGATGCCGTTGTCGGCGCCAACGTCAAGTAAGACCTGAAATCCACCGGGCGGCTTCACGGCTGCCCGGTTCGTCCTCTCGAAGACGGTAGCAGGCGCATGACCGATCTCTCATTTTCCGATCACGCGGTTGCCGGCAAGACCGCGCCCCCCGCCGAGGCGCGCAGCCTGAGGCTGCCGACGCAGTGGCTCGGCGTCGCGCCATTCTTCATCTTCGCCGTCATGTTCCTGATCTTGCCCACGCTCTACTTGATGCTGGGCGCGTTCCAGAACGATGCCGGCGAGTTCACCCTCGAAAACATCATGGCGCTGGCGCAGCCGTCGATCGTTGCCGCCTACTGGATTTCGATCAAGGTCAGCCTCGCCTCATCGCTGATCGGCGCCTTCGCAGGTCTCGCCATCGCCATCGCCATTGTGCGCGGCGGCCTGCCGGACTGGATACGTTCGGCGACACTGACATTTTCCGGCGTAGCTTCCAATTTTGCCGGCGTGCCGCTGGCCTTCGCCTTCCTCGCCACGCTCGGCCGCCTCGGCCTTGCGACGGTGATCCTGAACACCCTGTTCGGCCTCAACATCTATGCTCACGGCTTCAACATCCTGTCGTTCTGGGGGCTGACGCTGACTTATGTCTATTTCCAGATTCCGCTGATGGTGGTGATCATCGTGCCGGCAATCGATGGTCTGAAGAAGGAATGGGGCGAGGCCGCCGCAACGCTTGGAGCGACCATGGCGCAATATTGGCGCATGGTTGTCATCCCGGTGATCTGGCCGAGCTTTCTCGGCACCGTCATCCTTTTGTTCGCCAATGCCTTCGGCGCCATCGCCACCGCCTATGCGTTGACGGGTTCGTCGCTCAACATCGTGCCGATCCTGCTCTATGCGCAGATCCGCGGCGACGTGCTGCACAATGCCCATCTTGGCTATGCCATAGCCTTCGGCATGATCTTCATCACCGGCCTAGCCAATGTCTTCTACATCTGGTTCCGCACCCGTTCCGAGAGGTGGCTCAAATGAAGGCTGGCAGGTTCTGGGCCTGGGTCGTATTCGCCCTTGGCGCGGCCTATTTCTTCATTCCGCTGATCGCGACCGTGGAGTTCTCCATGCGCATGCGGCGTGGCGAGTACTCCTTCGACGCCTACAAGGTCGTGCTCGGCGATGCCCGCTTCCAGGCGACCTTCGGCTATTCGGTGCTCGCGGCCATCTTCACCATTATTCTCGGCGTGCTCATCGTGGTGCCGGCTGCCTACTGGATCCGGCTTCGGCTGCCGCAGTTGCGGCCGATCGTCGAATTCATCACGCTGCTGCCGCTGGTCATCCCGGCCATCGTCATCGTCTTCGGCTACATCAGAATGTACGGGTCGAATTCGCCGCTGCCGTTCCTGGCGACCGATACAGGCACCAATGCCTTGCTGGTCATCGGCTATGCGACACTGGCGCTGCCCTATATGTATCGCGCCGTCGACACCGGGCTTCGCACCATCGATGTGCGTACCCTCACGGAAGCGGCACAGATCCTTGGTGCTGGTTGGGGGACGATCATCACCCGTGTCATCCTGCCCAATGTGCTGATCGCGGTGCTGTCGGGCGCCTTCCTCACCTTCGCCATCGTCATCGGCGAGTTCACCATGGCGAGCCTGCTCAACCGGCCTGCCTTCGGCCCTTATTTGCAGAATATCGGCGCCAACCGGGCCTATGAGCCGGCGGCGCTTGCCATCATCGCCTTCGCCATCACCTGGGGCTGCATGTCGCTGATCCAGATCCTGTCCCGTTTCGCGCCGAGATCGGCGAACCGTCCGAACTGAGAGTCAAAGCCATGGCCGACCCGTTCCTTTCCATTCAGCACGTTCGAAAATCCTTCGGCGCCACCACGGTCGTGGAGGATTTCAATCTCGACGTCGAGCGCGGCGAATTCGTCTCCTTCCTCGGCCCGTCCGGTTGTGGCAAGACCACCGTGCTGCGCATGGTGGCGGGCTTCGAGGAGCCGAGCGCGGGCACGATCGTCGTCGGTGGCAAGGACATTACGAGGCTGAAGCCCAACCAGCGCAATGTCGGCATGGTGTTCCAGGCCTATGCGCTGTTTCCCAACCTGACCGTTGCGCAAAATATTGGCTTCGGCTTGAAGGTCGCCGGCATGCCGAGGGCGGACATCGATGCCCGTGTCGCCGAGATGCTCGGTATCATCAAGCTGCCGCAGATGGCGGATCGCTATCCCTATCAGCTCTCGGGCGGCCAGCAGCAGCGCATCGCGTTGGCCCGCGCCATCGCGCCGAAGCCGAAACTGCTGCTGCTCGACGAGCCGCTGTCGGCACTCGACGCCAAGGTGCGCGTGTCGCTGCGCGAGGAAATCCGCTCGATCCAGAAGAAGCTCGGCATCACCACCATCTTCGTCACCCATGACCAGGAAGAGGCGCTGTCGATCTCGGATCGCATCGCCGTCATGTATGGCGGCAAGGCCGAGCAGGTCGGCACGCCGTTCGAGATCTACAACCGCCCGGCAACCAAGTTCGTCGCCAATTTCGTCGGCACGCTGAACGTGCTCGAAGGCACCGTCACCGACGCCGCCGCGGGCACGGTGCGGGTCAATTCCGAGCAGGTTTCGCTGAAGGGCAAGCTCAACGGCTCCAAGTCTGGCGACACGCTGTCGCTGGCATTGCGTCCGGAAGCGATCTCGCTTGGCCGTCAGCCCGGCCGCGACTCCAGCCTTTCGGGCGAAATCTCCGAGGTGCATTTCCTCGGCTCGGTGATCCGGGTTCGCGTCGGCATCGGCGGCAACATGGTCTCGCTCGACACCTTCAACAGCCCGGCAACGCCGCCCCCGGCGGTCGGTGAAAAGGCCGAGATATCGTTCTCATCGAGCGATATGCTGGTGCTGCACTAGGCGTGACAGCGCTCCTTCAGGCTGGAACCATGAATGGCTGCATCACCGCCTGAAAAACCGGCAGTGCTTCCATTTGGGTGGCATAGGCTTCCGACGACGGCGCGGTGATTTCGACATTGGTGTGGTCGATGCGCTCGCCGAAACCTGCAGAGGGTGGAAGCAAAGCTGGTAGGGGCACATTGCCTGCCAGCCCGAGCTTGCTGGCCAGGCTTTTTCCAGCTGCTTTGCCACTGCCGACAATCCCGCTTCCCGGCTATAACAAGCCATGGCCCTCTTCGAACTGACACTCATTCTGCTGTTGATCGCCGTCGCGCTGACGGCGCTGTCGCGGCGTGCGCAGATTCCCTATCCCTCCTTGCTGGCGCTTGCAGGGGTGGGCATCGCCTTCGTACCTAGTGTGCCGACGATCGAGATCGACCCGGAACTGGCGCTTGCCCTGTTCATCGCGCCGGTGCTGCTCGATGCCGCCTATGATACGTCTTTGCGCGACCTCAACCGCTACAGGGTGCCGCTTGTGCTGCTGGCACTCGGCGCTGTCCTTTTCACGACGACGACCGTGGCTCTGGTCGGGTGGGCGATGGCAGGCCTCCCGATCGCCGCGGCCATAGCCCTCGGCGCCATTGTGGCACCGCCCGACGCGGTGGCGGCGTCGGCGGTGCTTGGCCAGTTCAAGGTGCCGCATCGAATCACAGCCATCCTGCAAGGCGAGAGCCTGCTCAACGATGCCACCGCGCTGCTGATCTACCGGATAGCGGTTTCGGCGGCAGCGGGCAGCATTCTGCTGAGCAGCGCCGTGCCGATGATCCTGCTGTCCACCTTGGGCAGCCTTGCGGCCGGATATCTGCTTGGCCGGCTGTCTCTGATGACGCTGGACCGTATCGAAGACCCGGCGAGCGGCACTGTGGTGCAATTTGCCGGCACATTCGGGGTCTGGATCCTGGCCGACAGGCTGGGCCTTTCCGCCATCATCACCATCGTGGTCTATGCCATGACCATCGCCCGCACCGCGCCGCGCCGCATGCCGGCCAGAAACCGCATCAGTTCCTATTCGGTTTGGGAAACGGCGGTCTTCGTGCTCAACGTGCTGGCTTTCGTGCTGATGGGCCTGCAGGCGCGTTCGATTGTCGGCAGGCTTGCCGGCGAGGGGCAGACCGATGCCTTCTTCCTGGCCGGGACCGTACTTGCCATCGTCATCGTTTCACGTTTGATCTGGGTGCTGGGCTGCGGCGCGATCATCAGGTGGTTGGCCCGTTTCGGCAATGCGGATCGTCGGCGAGACGCGCCATCGTTGCGCGGCGGCATGCTCATCGGCTGGTGCGGGATGCGCGGTCTGGTGACGCTTGCGGCGGCATTTGCCTTGCCGGCTGAATTTCCCGCCCGCGACCCGATCGTGCTCGCTGCCTTCACGGTCGTGCTAGGCACGCTGGTGCTCCAGGGCATGAGCCTGAAACCGCTGCTGCGCCTGCTCAACCTCGACCCGGATGAAATGGTCGACCGCGAGGTTGCGCAGGCACGCGTTGTGGTCATGCAGGCCGCCCTCGACATATTGAGCGGCAAGACATCGGACGCGGCGGCTGCGGTGCGCGAGCAATATGCCGCTCAACGCAAGATCGCCAAAAATCCTGACGACGCCCAGGCGGCCACCGAATATGACCGCTTGCGCCTCTATGCCATCAAGAGCCAGCGCGACGCGCTGGAGGAACTGCGCCGCAACGGCACGATCGGTGACGAAGCCTATCACCGCCTTGAGGAAGAGATCGACTGGACCGAACTGGCGGCGTCGCCACCCGGCCGGTTCCAACCGCTGACGACATAGAGCCTGCTCCATCCCGATGGACTCAAGATGAAGCAGGGGCTGGTTGTTGTTTGAGCATGCTCTATTCCGAAAACGTGATTCCACTTTTCGGGATGATACTCTGGCCGCTGGCCCAGCCCCATCGCTCGCGCGGCACATTGCAACCAATCTGCCGAACCGATACTGCCAATTCGAAAGTAAGCCGGATAAACAATGAAGCTGGTCAGCTACAATATCCAATACGGGTTCGGCGGCGACGGGAGCTACGATCTTTCGCGCGCCGCGCGCATCGTTGCCGGCGCCGACATCATTGCGCTGCAAGAGGTCGAGCGGCACTGGCAGCGCAGCAATTTCGACGACCAGCCGGAGCTGCTTTCGCGCTTGCTGCCGGACTATCACTGGGTCTACGGCCCAGCCTTCGACATGGATGCCAGCGAGCGGCGCGACGGCCATCTGGTCAACCGACGCCGGCAGTTCGGCACCATGGTGCTGTCCAAGTTGCCGATCGTCTGGTCGCGGCTGCATGCGCTGCCGATGCGCCGTACGCTGCGGCCGCTCAATACGCGCAATGCGGCACTCGAATGCATGATCCGCACGCCTGCCGGCCCGGTGCGGGTGTTGTCGCTGCATCTCGCCCATATCGCGGTCGAGGAGCGGCTGGAGCAGATAGACTATCTCATGGCCGAGCATCGCCGGGCACCATCCGATGGCGGGCCGTGGAGCGGCGTCGACGACGAGCCCACGCGCAACTGGACCAGCGGCGAAGCGGAACCGGAAAACCCACCGGCGGCGATCTGGATGGGTGATTTCAACATGGAGCCGGGCAGCGCCGAATACCGCCGCATCGTCGGCAGCACGCCTTACCATCGCGGCGCGGCCTATCTTGACGGCTTCGTCGATGCCGCCGCCATTGCCAGCGAGCCGGCCGCGGATTTCCACACCCATGTGAAGACCATCGACGGCAAGGTGGCAAAGCGGCGGCTCGACCATTGCTTCGTCGGCGGCATGTTAGCCGGGCGCGTGCGTTCAATCAGTGCCGATATCGGCGAGGTTGCGTCGGACCATTTCCCGCTGCGGGTCGACATCGATCTCGAAAACGCCCGGCATTGCCCCATGAGCCGCGCATGACACTTTTCGTCTTCTTCGCGGTGCTTGCCGCCGCCGCCATGCACGCGGTCTGGAACGCGCTGGTCAAGGTCCATCTCGACCGCTTCCTGTCGATCACGCTGATGACGCTCGGTATGGGCGCCGCGGCCCTGCTGGTGCTGCCGTTCGTCGAAGTGCCGAAGGCGGAGGTGTGGCCCTACATCATCGCCTCCGTGTTTTTCCACATGGGCTACCGGACTTTCCTGATCGGAGCCTACAAGGCCGGCGATTTCGCCCAGACCTATCCACTGGCGCGCGGCACCGCACCGCTGCTCTCGGCCTTTGGCGGCATGTTCGTCGTTGCCGAGATTCCTGGCCCGTTCGCCATGCTCGGCATCTTTCTCTTGTCGGCCGGCACGCTGGTGATGTCGTTTCGCGGCGGCGCGCATCTGGAAAAGCTGAATTTACGCGCGGTCGGCTTTGCGCTGGGCACCTCGATCTTCATTGCCAGCTACACGCTCTCCGACGGCAGCGGCGCGCGGCTGGCCGCCACGGCACAGAGCTATGCCGCCTGGCTGTTCATCTGCGATGCTTTTGGCGCCTTGGCGCTGTGCCTGATGTTCCGTGGGCCGAAGGCGCTGCCGGTGCTGGCGCGCGACTGGAAGGCAGGGCTGTTCACCGGCGTGCTCAGTGGCGCGGCCTACTGGATCGTCATGTGGGCGATGACCAAGGCGCCGATCGCCTCGGTGGCGTCGCTGCGCGAAACCTCGATCCTGTTTGCCATGATGATCTCGGTCTTCGCGCTCGGCGAGAAGATGACAGGCTGGCGCGGTGCCGCCGCGCTCGGCATCGTCGCCGGTGTCGTCGCGCTCAGGCTCGGTTAGTCCAGGTGTCGTCTCGCGATCACCCATTTCACCACTAGGTATGGGACGACGAAACCAAGCACATCTACAAATGTGCGCCAATTTTTCGATTGCAGCGCGCTAGAGCCCCAGGTCGAAGACCATCAGTCCGTCGGTGCCGCCTTCAAGTGCGGCGACCAGCCGGGCGCCGGCGCGCTGATGCGCCTCATGCACCAGATAGGCGTCGCGCGCGGCAGCATCGCGGAAGTCGATTGTGAAGCCGTGGGTGAAGCCGCGCGCGAATGGCTCCGGGCTGACATTGGCGCTGAACTGGACCGCGTCCATGCCGTCGATCACCTGTCGCAGTGCCTCGAGATCTGCATGGATCGCCATGCGCTCAGCGGCGGGAACATCGTTGCGGAATCTAGCAAAAACGCAGTGCCTGATCATTTTTTGTCCCTAAGCCGCCCGGTTTCCAGAGAACACGGCCGGCGGCAACGGCTCGCGGCCAAGAATGATATCCGAACCCTTTTCACCAACCATGATGGTCGGCGCATTGGTGTTGGAGGAGGGGATGCGCGGCATCACCGAGGCGTCGCAGACCCGCAGGCCCTCGATGCCGCGCAGCCGCAGATCCGGTGTCACGACAGCCATGTCGTCATGGCCCATGCGGCATGTGCCGACGGGGTGGTGGTCGGTCTTGGAACTGCGGCAGGCGTAGTCGAACAACTCGTCGTCGCTGGCGAGCGACGGGCCGGGCAGCACTTCGCGCAGCACGTAAGGGGCAAGCGCCTTCTGCCGCATGATCTCGCGCGCCAGCCTCAGCCCCTTGATCGACATATCGCGATCATAGGGATCGGACCAGTAGTTCGGGTCAATCAACGGATGGTCGGCGGGATCGGCACTCTTCAGCCGCACCGTGCCGCGCGAGCGCGGCCGCAGGAAGGCTGAATTCAGGGTCACGCCCGGGTTGTTCAGCTTCTCGACGCCGGCCTCGATGCCGGAGCCGAGGCCGAGATGGAACTGGATGTCGGGCGAGGCGGCAGTCGGGTCGGCGTACCAGAAGCCGCCGGTCTCGAACAGGCTGGAGGCCACCGGCCCTTTCTTCAGCAGCAGGTATTGCAGGCCGGCCCAGGCCATGCGGTGCAGCTTTGCATAATTGTCATAGGTGTGGTCGCCGGTGCATTCGGCGATGACGAACAAATCAAGATGGTCCTGCATGTTGGAGCCGACGCCGGGCAGGTCATGAACCGGCGTGACGCCGACCGCCTTCAGATGGTCGGCAGGGCCGATGCCCGACTGCATCAACAGTTTCGGCGAGCCGATGGCGCCGGAGGAGACGATCACCTCGCGCTCGGCCCGCAGGATTTTCTTCTCGCCGCCCGGCCTGTCGACGATTTCGACGCCGACGGCACGGCCCTTCTCGACGACGATGCGGGTCACCAGCACATCGGTCCTGACGGTGAGGTTCTTGCGCGCGCGGATCGGTCTGAGATAGGCCACCGAAGCGGAGGAGCGGCGGGCATCCTTCTGGGTCAGCTGGTAATAGCCGACGCCTTCCTGGCTGGCGCCGTTGAAGTCCGGATTGAAGGGGATGCCCATCTCCTGGCCGGCGCGGAAATAGGCCTCGCAGATCGGCAGCGGCGAAATCGGGTTCGACACGCCGAGCGGGCCCTGGTCGCCGTGGTAATCGTTGGCGTAGCGCTGGTTGTTTTCGGCGCGCTTGAAATAGGGCAGCACGTCGCGATAGCCCCAGCCGGCAAGGCCCTCTTCCTTCTCCCAGGCGTCATAGTCGTGGGCATTGCCGCGCGTGTAGATCTGGGCGTTGATGGAGGAGCCGCCGCCGATCACCTTGGCCTGCGTATACCAGAAGACGCGGTCCTTCATGTGCTTCTGCGGTACGGTCGACCAGCCCCAGGACGCAATGCCCTTGGTCATCTTGGCGAAGCCGGCCGGCATGTGGATATAGGGATGCCAGTCCTTGCCGCCGGCTTCCAGCAGCAGGACCGAATTTGCCGGATCCTCGCTCAATCGGTTGGCCAGAACGCACCCGGCCGGACCGGCGCCCACGATGATGTAGTCGGTCATGACATTGTCCATTTACAGCCGAGGCACGGAGAGCGCGCCGTCGACATTGATGATCGAGCCGGTCGAAAAGCCGAGTTTTCCGCTGGCGAGCGTCGCCACCACCGCACCGATGTCGGCCGCTTCGCCCCAGCGCTTTGCCGGCACCAGCCCATCGTCGATCAGCGAATCGTATTTGGCGGCCACGCTGGATGTCATGTCGGTGCGGATGATGCCGGGACGCACCTCGAACACGCCGATGTTTTCGGGCGCCAGCCGCAGCGCCAGGTTCTTTACCCACATTGAAAGCCCGGCTTTCGAGACGCAGTAGTCCGGTCGTTCCGGCGACGCCATTTCCGCGCTGACCGAGGTGATGGTTATGATCGATTTCGGATGATCGCTACGTGCGGCCAGCATTGCCTTGGCGACGGCCTGGCTGAGGAACACGGTGCCCCGCAGATTGATGCCCAGCGTGCGGTCGAAATTCTCCGGCTTGAGGTCCAGGAGGTCACCGCGCGCCACCGCGCCGACACCGGCATTGTTGACCAGGCAGTCGATACGACCGAAGGCGCGCATCGCGGCATCGACAAGTGTGATGTGGCTGTCGAGATCGGCGATGTCGCAAGGGACATAGGCAAATTTCGCCCCGCGCCCGGCGATGTCGGTGGCAAGTCCGTCGGCGGCTGTTTCGGCAAGGTCGGCGACCAGAATATTGAAGCCGGCATCGGCGAGCGCCTCGGCGCAAGCAAGGCCGATGCCGCGTGCGCCGCCGGTGATGATGGCTGCGGGGCGGGTCATTGGAGGCTACCTCCGCAGGCGTGGTCGCCGCCCCTCATCGCCCTGCCGGGCACTTCTCCCCGTACAGAGACGGGGAGAAGGACACTGTCGCCACCGCTTTCGCCGATCGTCAAAGGAGCGCCGAGGTTGTGGCCAGCTTTCTTCTCCCCGTTTACGCCGTTTACGGGGAGAAGTGCCCGGCAGGGCGATGAGGGGCAGCGCAAACTGATCATGCCAGTTCGCCCTTGCGGATATGGTCGGCGACACGCAGCGCCTGGGCGGCGATCGAGAGGGCCGGGTTTACGGCGGCCGAGTTGGGCAGGAAACTGGCATCGACGACGAACAGGTTCCGATGGTCGAACGACCGGCAGAAGGGGTCGAGCGGCGCGGTCGCCGGATCGTCGCCCATCTTGACCGTGCCGCACTGGTGCGACGGCGTGCGTTTGTCGAAGGGCCGCGACAGCACCAGGGGATAACCGCAGGCGCGGAAGTTCTCGCGCATCACCTTGGTCAGCCCGTCGAGCGACTGCATGTTGGAGCGCCGCCATTGCATGACGATGTCCTTGCCGTCGACCATGATGCGGCTTTCGGGATCGGGCAGGTCCTCGCACATCAAATACCAGTCGACGGCGTGGCCGGCGATGAAATCGAGCGCGAATTTCGGCGTAAATTTCACGTTGGCCTTGAGCATGTTGCCGTCGATCTTGCCGAGCAGTTGGACATTGCCGAGCGGCTTGCCGCCCTTGCCGTCGGACAGGTAATAGTCGTTCAGCATCAGCGTCTTCTGGTAGACGGCATCGTTGCGGCGGCGCGGGTCGATCGCCAGCATGGCGCTCGAATTGTGGTTCATGAAATTGCGGCCGACCTGGTCGGAGCGGTTGGCAAGACCCTTGTCACCTTCCTTGCCGTTGTTGGGCGAGGGCGAGCGCAGCAGGATGACGGCGGAATTGACCGCGCCGGCCGAGAGGATGACGAGCTTCGGCGTGACTTTCTTCGCCTCGCCATTCTGCCGATAGTGGATGGCGGCGATGCTTTTGCCGTCGGGCGACGCTTCCAGGTACTCGACATAGCAGCTGGTCTCGAGCTGGATGTTGCTGTCCTTGAGTGCCGCCGTCAGTGGACCGGTCTGCGCGTCGACCTTGCCCTGCCCGGTGTTGGGAAACGCATCCCAGCCGGTCCTGCCCTCCTTCAGCCAGATGTCGATGTCGACGCCGAGCGGCAGCGAGGCTGGATGCAGGCCGAGGTTTTTCAGCTCGGCGCGGGCACGCGCGATGGGGGCTTCGTCGGGAACCGGCTTGAAGGCGTAGGGGATCGAATGGAACGGTTCGGTCGGGTCCTCGCCCAGCGCGCCGCGCACGCGAAACAGCTGTTCGGCTTTCGAATACCAGGGCTCGAACTCCTCATAGGAAAACGGCCAGGCCGGCGAAACACCGCCGAAATGCTCCATGGCGGCAAAGTCTTCCTTGCGGTAGCGGATCAGCACAGCGCCGTAGAATTTCGAATTGCCGCCGACATAGTAGTAGTTGCCGGGATTGAAGGCACCGCCACCGGCCTCGCGCCACATCTCCTTCGGCCGGTAGTGGCCGTCGACGAAGATCGAACGCGTGTCACGCGCATGCGGCGTTGCCGGCCGGGGGTGCGCCCACCTCACGAATCACGTGTGTAGGCAACTGGCAGGGCGG